>JAILRK010000021.1 GCA_024698225.1 Oscillospiraceae bacterium
CCTCCGCGCTGCGCAGCGCGGCGTCCACGCCCTGCGACACGTAGAGCTTGCCCGCCTCGCGCCCGTAGCCGGAGACCTTCGGCAGCCTGCCGAGCGCCGCCTCCACCTCCTGCGCGACGCTGCGCGCGTCCAGCCCCATCGCCGTCAGCAGCTGCGGGACCAGTCCCTCCGCGTCGCCGAGCAGCGCGTACAGCAGGTGCGCCTGCTCCACCGTCTGATTGCCGTACTCCTGCGCGCAGGCCTGCGCCGCCTGAATCGCGGCAAGTGATTTTTGTGTATATCGGTCCAGATTCATAACCGTCGCCTCCTTCAATCGTGCGTTCGTTCTCCTTGTTTGTCCACAGTATAGGGCGCGGCTGTGAACAAATCTGATGCTTTCCATGAACAAACTATGAATTTTAGCACTCTGCCATCGCGAGTGCTAAAACCGCACGGGCGTCCCCCGTGCGGGAAAAAGGCGTTGTCAACGCGCGATTCTTATGATACAATTCACATGGGTTCAAACGAAAAATGCATCAATCGCGAGGAGCAATTGCCCATGAAAGAGAAACACACAGGCGAAACCAATGCGGCGGTTCTGAAAAACCTGATAATTACGGTGGTCATCATCCTCGTCTTCCTCGGCATCATCCTCGGGTATTACGTCTCCCTGTACAACGAGATGCGCAACAACATCATACTGAACGGCGAAAAGAACGCCATCCGCGCCTCCGACCAGATTGACCGCTATCTCTACACCGGCTCGTACCTGGTCGAGTTGACGGGCTACGCGCTCGATGACCTGCTGCGCGGCGGGAGCCCCCGCGCCGAGATTCAGGCCTACCTCGAAAACCAGTCCTTCGCCACCTCCACCATCCTCGACCAGCAGTCCAACGGCATCTACGGGCTCATCAGCGGCGAGTACATGGACGGCGCAAACTGGGTGCCGGACGCGGACTACGTGCCGACCGAGCGCCTGTGGTACCGCGACGCCATCGCGTCCGCCGGGGCGGTCGCCATCACAGAGCCGTATCTTGACGCGCAGACCGGGAACATGATCATCACCTTCTCCAAGGCGCTGTACGACAAGACCAGCGTCGTCGCCATCGACGTCTCGCTCGGGCATCTGCAGTCCCTTTCCGAATCGGTGACGGCCGACGGAAAGTCCGACGTCGAGATTGTCCTGAGCCGGAACTACCACGTCATCGCGCACTCGAACCGCGCGGAGCTGGAAAAGGACTACTCCACCGGGGGCGAGGGCTTCGGCAGCGCGCTGGTCACGCTGCTGGCGGAGCAGGGCTGGCGCGACGGGTACAGCACCCTGCACTACGGCAGCAGCGAGTACATCATCTACACCATCGCCGTGGAAAACAACTGGCTCTGCGTGTCCGTGACCGACGTGACCACGGCGTTTTCCCGGCTGCAGCTCTCGCTGCAGCTCACGATTCTGGTGTCGCTGCTCATCATCGGCATTCTGGTGCTGCTGATGCTGCGCTCGAACCGCACGGACCGGCTGGCGCAGAAAATGACGGAGCTTGCGGAGCGGCAGACGGAGTTCGCGCATTACGACCAGATGACCGGACTGCAAAACCGCCGCGCCTATGCCGAGGTGATTGAGCGGCTGTCAAAGGGCGTGCCCGAAGAGCTCTGCGTCGTGGTGTTTGACATCAACGGACTGAAAAAAATCAACGACACCTGCGGCCACGACGCGGGGGACGAGCTGATTATCAGCGCCGCATCCTGCATCCGCTCCGTCTTCCACGACTGCGACGCCGTTTACCGCATCGGCGGCGACGAGTTCTGCGTCATCCTGAACCCCGCGCCCGCGGACCTGAACCAGCGCCTTGCGCAGATAGAGACACGCGCCGCCCGCTGGAAGGGCCGCTTCGTCAACGGTTTTTCCATTGCCTGCGGCTACGCCACCGGACGGGAGCGCCACGACATCGACGTTCTGGTCAAGGAGGCGGACCGGAGAATGTACGAGAACAAAAACAGCTATTACCGCGCCACCAGCCAGCAGCGGCGTCCTGCGCCGGAGACAGACTAACAGGCAGAGCGCCTCCGTCCCTTCGGACGGAGGCGCTCTGCCTGCGTCGTATCCTGTGCGGCGCGCCCGGCGGGCGCTGTTCCGCGCGCCTACCGGTGGAACAGCGTCTCCGCGGCGGAGCACCACTTGTCCGCAAGGCAGACAATCCACGCCTCGCGGCTTCTGGGCACGCGCCGGAGCGTCAGGGGCCACATGTGGCTGCGGATGACGTGGCACACGCGCTCGTTTGCGCCGAGCAGCCGCGCGGCGTTGTCCGCCGCCCGGTCCGCGTGGTGCAGCCCGTGCCAGCGGTGCGTGCCGTCCCGGTGGTGCCAGTCGTACAGATAGAAATCGTGCAGCATCGCACCCCGCACCAGCGTCGTCTCGTCCGCGTTCAGGTGCAGCGCGCGGTTGAGCCGGCAGCTCGCCTCCGTCACGCGCGCGCAGTGCTCATAGGTGCTGACCCTGCCGTGCTGGGTATAGTCCTTCATGCGCAGCACGTGCGGGTTCCGCTGCAGCGCCGCAAGCGCCGCGCGCGCGTCCCGCCGGTTTCGTTTGTGGTCCCGTCTCATAGCATCGCCCTTCCTTTGCACGGAGATTGTAGCAAAGGAAGGGCGATTTTTCAAGCCGCAGACGGCGGCATTCTGCAATTCTTCCGTCCGGCGGGCTTATACGGCACGTCCGGGCTGCGGCGTTTTGCGTCCGCGCAGCTTCTCCCGCCGCCGCAGCGCCTCCGGCAGGACGTAGACGACCAGCTCCGCCAGCAGGCCCACGGGCAGCGCGGCAAGGATGTCAACGACCGAGTGCTGCTTGACAAAGGCGACGGACAGGCAAATCATGACCGCGCTGAACACGACAAAGGCCTTCCACAGCCGCGGCGCGCGCCGGTGCTTGCACCACACGGAGGCAATGCCCAGCGAGTACGCGACGTGGAGCGACGGGCAGACGCCGGTGGGCGTGTCGTAGGCATAGATAAACGCCATGGCGCGGCAGAGGAGATTGTCGCGCGGCATCACGGCGGGGCGCATCAGCTGCACGCTGGGGTAGAGGATGTAGACCAGCATGGCGACCGCCTGCGTGACCATGATGAAGCCCTGCAGCCGCCGGAAGCTCTCGACGTCATAGAGCAGG
This sequence comes from Oscillospiraceae bacterium, assembly GCA_024698225.1. GTDB lineage: Bacteria > Bacillota > Clostridia > Oscillospirales > Oscillospiraceae > Hominicoprocola. Next base: position 3,137 of record JAILRK010000021.1, read on the forward strand.
AAATACAGCAGCGAGCCGAGCAGCAGCACGTACCAGAAGCAGTAGAACACCGCAAAATACTCGTTGAAGGGAATCACGTCGTCCAGGCGGCAGTGGATGACGTGGCAGCGCTCGACGGGAATCAGGTTCTCGGTCAGGAAGTAGAGGGCGAGATACACCGGCCAGCCGCCGAGCAGCTTCAGGTGCGAAAAGCGCGGCTCACCCAGGCGGGAGAGGCGAAAGGCGCGGTAATCGACGACGGGTTGTTTCATTGCTCGCAAGACTCCTTGTTCGTGGGATACGCCCGCTTCGGGACGTTGGGGTAGGGCACGACGACGTGCTCCGGCAGGGCGCGTGCCAGCGCCGTCACGCCGTCCATCATCGCGTTGCAGATGCGCCTGCGCTCCTGCTCCGGCGGCGCGGCGGGGTCGAAGCGCACGGGCGCGCCGAGGTACAGTCCGTGCAGCCGCGGCGCGACGTAGAACGGGACGAAGCAAACCGCCTTGCCGGTCTTCTTCCGGTACATCCGCGCCACGTCGATGAAGCGGTCCTGAAACTCGCAGACGATGTTGTTGTGCGGCACGTCGTGCTCCGGGAAGATGACCACGCTCACGCCCTCGCAGAGCTTCTGCACGGTCTCCCGGAAGGTGCCCAGGATGCGCATGTCACGGTACACGCCGATGCACGCGGCGTTGTTGAACACGCAGACGGACAGCGGCGCAATCAGATACGACGCGATGCGGAACAGCCAGCGGCTGTACCGGGGCTTGCGCGACCAGAAGTCCCGGTACGCGTAGTCCGGGACCTCCCGGAGGTGCATCATCTCCCCGGTGCACCAGGTGCAGCGCTCCACGGGGAAGTACAGCTCGGCGGTGATGGGACCGTTGGTTTTGGCGTGGTTCCCGACGAAAATGCAGGGCTCGTCCGGCAGCTGCTCCGCGCCGACGACCTGCACCCTCGGGTAGAACAGACGCACCCAGAAGCGAATGAAGCGGTAGACCCACCAGGACGCCGCCTTCCGTATGCCGCGGCGCTCCGCCGCTTCGTGTTCTCTCTCCCGCGCCATGTGCCACCTCTCCCGTGCCGTTCTGTCTGCCGACATACGTTGTTTATTTTGCCACGGGAACCTAAACTGAAACTAAACTTTTGCGGGTTTGTTCAGACTGTGTTTACAATTCGGTGATAACATGGCATATTGCCGCGGGCGCGCCCGCGGCCATTGCGAGAGACGATACTGTGAAAAGGTGAGGACTATGTTCAAGATACTGGTCGTGGACGATGACAGGAGCACCCGCCGGCTCATGCGGGCGGTGCTGGAGGACGCGCGCTACGAGGTCGTGACCGCCGAAAACGGCGAGGACGCCCTGCGCGTGCTGGATGAGACGCACGTTGACCTCGTCGTGCTGGACATCATGATGCCAAAGCTGGACGGCTATGCGCTCACGGCGCTGCTGCGCGAGGGCAACAGCGAGCTGCCGATTCTCATGGTGTCCGCCAAGCAGCTTCCGGAGGACCGCAGGAAGGGCTTTCTCTCCGGCACGGACGACTATATGACCAAGCCCGTGGACGAGGAGGAGATGCTGCTGCGCATCCACGCGCTGCTGCGGCGGGCGAAAATCGTCAGCGAGCGGCGCATTGAACTCGGCGGCGTGGTGTTGGACTACGACGCCATGAGCGTCACGCGCGACGGCGTGACGCAGGTGCTGCCGCAAAAGGAGTTCCTGCTGCTCTACAAGCTGTTGTCCTATCCGGGCAAAATCTTCACGCGCATCCAGCTCATGGACGAGGTGTGGGGCGCGGAGAGCGAGACCGGCTGGGAGACGCTGACCGTGCACATCGGGCGGCTGCGCAAGCGCTTCGAGGGCTGGACCGAGTTCTCCATCGAGGCGGTGCGCGGACTGGGCTACCGGGCGGTGAAGAACGTATGAAGCCGGAGGAGCGCAAGCAGCGCCTTTCCCTGACGCTGCTGTTTTCGGCGGTGTTTCTCGTGTTTTTCTTCCTCACGGGCGTCATCATCACCGCCGTGATTCTGCTGCTCGTCCATCTGGACGTGCTCGTCCTCGGCAGCAGTGTTCTTCAGACGGACCTGATTGTCGGCGTCATCGTGCTCTCCAGCGTCGTGCTGGGCACGCTGCTGACCGGGTTGCTCAGCCACATTCCGCTCGGTCCGGTCAACAAAATCATCAACGCCATGAACGCCCTTGCCGCGGGCGATTTTCACACGCGGCTGCAGTTCAGCGGGCGGCTTGCGCGCAACCCCACGGCACGGGAGCTGACGCGCAGCTTCAACACCATGGCGTCCGAGCTGGAGCACACGGAGATGCTGCGCTCCGACTTCATCAACAATTTCTCCCACGAGTTCAAAACCCCCATCGTCTCCATCGCCGGCTTTGCCAAGCTCTTAAAGCGCGGCAACCTGACGCCGGAGGAGCAGCGGGAGTACCTGGACATCATCGAGCGCGAGTCCCTGCGCCTGTCCGCCATGGCGACCAACGTGCTGAGCATGACGAAGGTGGAGAACCAGACCATCCTGACCGACGTCACGCGCTACGACCTCTCCGAGCAGATTCGCAGCTGCGTGCTGCTGCTGGAGCCGAAGTGGTCGAAAAAGCGCATCGAGTGGGACGTGGAGCCCGAGGAGTTCTTCGTCAGCGGCAGCCGCGCGCTGCTCGAGGAGGTGTGGCTCAACCTGATTGACAACGCCGTCAAGTTCTCGCCGGAGGGCGCTCTGGTGACGGTGTCCATTGCGCGCACGGGGCGCGCGCTCGCGGTGCGCTTCACCAACCGCGGACCGCAGATTCCGGCGGAGGACCGGGACGCGATTTTCCGCAAGTTCTATCAGGCGGACGGCTCCCATGCCACCGAGGGCAACGGCATCGGGCTCGCCGTCGTCCGGCGCATCGCGCAGCTGCACGGCGGCAGCGTGACGGCGGAGAGCGACGGCGAGGCGACCACCTTCACCGTCACCCTGCCGGACCGTCCCGCGGCGGGGCAGGGCTGAGGCGCGCTCACAGCGCGCCGGACAGCGCCGCGGAGAGCTGCCGCGCACAGGCGAGGGTCTGGCGCAGCGCGTTTCGGAACTCCTCGGACTGCACGCGGCGGAACAGGCCCATCACGCCGAGGGCGTAGCGCACCTCGCCGGAGGCGTCCGTCACGGGCGCGGCGACGGCGCGCAGCCCGATTTTGTACTCGCCGTCCTCCACGGCGTAGCCCTGCGCGCGCACCTGCCGCAGGTCTTCGAGCAGCTGCTCGGGGCTGGTGACGGTGTGCGGCGTGCAGGGCGCGAGCGCCGCGCCCGACAGCCGCCTGCGCTGCTCCTGCACCGGCAGATACGCCGCAAGCAGCTTGCCCTGCGCCGTGGCA
>JAILRK010000052.1 GCA_024698225.1 Oscillospiraceae bacterium
AATCAAAAAGATTGATTTGAAATCGCGCGTGCTTCGCACGCTCATGCCGCGCAGAGCGCGTCATGTCGTCTCATGCGATACCTACGCGCCTGCGGCGCTATCAAAATGCTTTTCAAGCATTTTGATCAGGTATCAGTATGAATTGCGCGAATCATGCGTTGATGACGATGATTGCATAGAGCTTGCGTTCCCATGAAGCAAATTCATTGGAACGGCGCGGATGCACAGGACGCGCCGGAGTAAAGAATGGGAAGGAGAAAAGAGGTATCATGATGAAGGCCATGAACAGGAGTTTTGTTGCGCTGCTGCTTTTACTGTTGCTCTGCACATCGGCAAAGGCGGCGACCACACTGGACCCGGGGAGCTTTGCGGCGTTCCGCTTCGTTGCACAGCAGGACTGCACCACTGTTATGACCGACATCGACGGGAACAGCTGTGTTTACGATGGCGTGCTCTCACCCGACTCGCTGGAGCAGAGCGACGCCGTTGCGCGTCTGGCGGCATACGAGGTCTATGTCGGGGAGACGCCGGTTCTGTCCGTGCAGCTGCACGACGTGCGCCCGCAGGACACGGAGCTTGAGCTCCTCGGCGTTTCCGACGGGGTGCAGAGCGCCCCGAACGGCTTTTACTCGGTGGAGCTGCCGGTCGGAGAGGACTACACCGCCTTTCTGACGGGGCTGAGCGCGGACTATCTCGGACGACTGCAGGACACTGCGCTCGACGCCATTGTCCACGGCGACTACCTGCGTCTGGAGGACGTCAGCTTCATCGACGCGGAAAAGGAGAACGGCACGTTCAGGTACGGCGAATTGGTGGACAGCGACGTGGACATGTGCTGGGCGGCATGCATGTCAAACATGCTGTACTATACGGGCTGGGCGACGAAGGCAGGCTTCGGCAAAAGCGTGGATGAGGACGACGTGTTTGCCCGGCTGGTCAGCGAGTTCACCGACAACGGCGGCAGCTGCGCGTATGGGCTGCAGTGGTTCTTCAACGGCTTCTACCCCGCGCAGGAGATGGAGGGCTGGGCAGTGGACGAGAAGAGTTACAGCAGCTTTTCGGGCTACCTGCCAAACTACTGCGTGCGTTCCCTCGTGCAGGAATGCGACCTGTCCGCGTCCCCGGGCAACATGGAGCGCGTGCTCTCCGGACTCAGGGCGGGCTGCGGCGTGGAGCTTGGCATCGACTGGACATATCAGTGGATGCGGGAGAGCGGGCATTCGCTTACGCTCTGGGGCATGGTCTGGCGCAAGGGGGCGGACCTGCAGGAAAAAGAGAGCTGGCACGCGCTGATTGTCTCGGACTCCGATGATGACATGGTGCCGGGCGAAGCGGAAGTTCACGACAGGCGCAACGCGCCCAACGCGCTGTGCCTGTACCGGCTGACGCCGGCGTGCGAGGGCGCATACGATTCCTGGTATCTGGACTACTATCACACGGAGACGGAGGGCGGCATTACGCACAACGCCTTTCTGAACGCCGCCACACTGCTCACGCCGTACAGCAGCGCGCTGAAGACCGACGCCGGTTATCGGAACACGGTGAAGTACCCCGACCTGAGCGTCGACCGGATTGACTGCTATGACCCCACGGAGCGCACCGACACTGTGAGCTTTGCCGCGGACGGGACCGTTTGCGTGCAGTTGAGCGTGAGCAACGCGTCGAAAAAGGACTGCAGCTCCCCGGCGCTCTATCGGCTGTGCGTGACGGGACAGGACGGCAAGCAGGTGCGTGGAGAGAGCGGGTATCTTTTGCCGTATGAGCTGTCTGCCGGGAGCGCGGCGTCAAGGTCCGTCGAGCTTGGCGCGCTGGACCCGGGCGTTTACGAGGTGACGGTGTCCCTTTCCACCACGGCGGCGGATGCGTATCTCGCAAACAACACCCTGACAAAAACCATCTATGTCAGCGAGCGCCGGCGCACGGAGGACGACCTGTCCTTTGCGGTCAGTGCGGTCTATGACGGTGCGCCGCGCAAGGACGACACGGACGCTACGGCGCTGGGCAATGAGAGCTACGGGCATCTGGAGCTGACATACAGCGGCGCACTCGGCTACGACGTCGCGCAGTACGTCGTGCGGGCGGAATATGATGACGGCGTCGCCCGGACGGTCTACTGCGGGCGGGAGCGCCCGGAGCGGATTTACGGGCTGAGGCCCGTCGGCGAGAAGGTCCGCGTCACCGTCTATCTCCTGCCGGAGGACCCGCTGAAGGGCTATGCGTGCTTCATCGGCAGTGCGGAGGCAGAGCTGCAGTACGTCCGCCTGATGATGGATGCGAATTGGAAGAATTTTTCGACCATCGGCAACGCGGACACGGGCTTTGCGGACGGAGAGGCGCTCAGCCTGTTCTTCTGGTGCTATGACGGCAATCAGAAGGACCCGGCATTCCGACTTCAGGTGCTTGCGCGAAACCGTGAGACGGGGCGGGACACCCTGCTCTATGACGAGGAAATCGCGATGAGCGAATTCGACAGTGCGAGCCGGCTGTGCCGCGAAATCCGGCAGTTTGACGTCGACCCCTGCGGCGAGACGCAGATGCTGCGCAGCCTGAACGCCGGGGACTACGAGCTCTGGGCGTTTGTGCGCTACGACGCCGAGGGCAGCACGTATCAGTACGGGGACTATTATGAGCTCGGCTGGCTGAGCGTGCAGTTTGACAGCCCGCAGATATCGGAGGTCTACGTGCTTCCGGTGGAGGCGGACACGACAGAGATTCACTACGACCTCGAAGCGCCTTCGCAAACCGACTTTTCCTTCGAGGTGCGCTACGGGACGAGCGAGGAGGCGCTGGAGCAGACGCAGAGCGTGCGCTACGCCGACTACGACGGAGGCACGTCCAATGGCATGCTCACGCTTGACACCAAGGCGGGGACGACCTACTATTATCTGACGGTCCTGCGCGTGGGAGACAGAGAGATGAACGTGACCGGCATCGACAGCTTTACCACGCCGAAGAATTCCCTCGTCATCGCGCAGCCGGACCTGGTGGACTTCGCACCGCTGGAGCCGGGAGAGACCGCCGTCGCCGCGAAGGCCGGAGAGGCGCAGTACTTTGAGACCTTCCTGCCCGACGCGGACGGCAGCTGGACGGTGACGCTCTCGGGTGCGGACGGCGTCGTCAGCTTCTGGGACGCGGACCAGGACTGCTGGGGCGAGCAAATCAGCCTCACGCCGGACGGCACAACGCTGACGTGCCCCGTGCGCAAGGACAGGGCGCTGCGCCTGTGCGTCATCACGGAGACGGCGCTTGCGTATCGGCTGCGGTACGTGCCCGACGCGGCAGCATACCGGGAGGAGGAAGACGCGCTTGCGCTCTTTATCCCCATCGGAGAACAGGAGCGCTGCCTGTGCGCGCGGTATGCGGCGGACGACAGGCTGCTCAGCGTGCAGAGCATCGACAGCACGGGCATACAGACGATTGCCGGCGAAAGCGGCGAACACCTGTGCGTGTTCTGGCTGGGCGGGGAGGACTGCGTCCCCACCGCCGCGCACTTTGCGTACCGCTTTGAGTAATTGACGCAAACAGACAAAAAACGGCGGGACCGCCCCACGAGGGACGGTCCCGTTTTCTAAATTGTCAATGGGGACGGTTCTGTTTGACAAACACCAAGCCACTTGCCTCGCACCAGCCACTTGCCTCCCCCTTTGGGGGAGGTGGCACGAGCGCAGCGAGTGACGGAGAGGGTCCGCCGCGGCGCATGGCGCGGGAGCACCCTCTCAGGCGCTGCGCGCCAGCTCCCCCGGAGGGGGAGCCAAGAAGACGCGGCGGCATG
>JAILRK010000102.1 GCA_024698225.1 Oscillospiraceae bacterium
CAACGACGCACAAAAGCGACTCGCCGCGCTGGTTGTTGCGCACGAAAAGATGACGGACGTGCACCGTCCACGTCGTCTCGTCGTAGCCGGAGACGCCATACTGCGCCATCCACTCGCGCAGCGCGTCCGCCGCCGCCTCCGCCGCCGGATGCACCAGCAGGCAGTGCTCGGCGTTGATGACCTCGTGCGTGCGTGCGCGGTAAAAACCCACGGCGCCGCGGGGCGAGACCGGCCAGATCGACTTGTTCCGATAACGAAACACCGAATCCGCGCCGATGATCTCCTCGACCGCCACCTCGCTTCCGCCGATGCGCCGGAGCGCGTCGCTCACGCGCTGCAGCTTGAGCTGCTTTTCCTCTGCGTACTCGGCGTGCCGATAGGTGCAGCCGCCGCAGCGCGGATAATACGGGCAATCCGGCTCGATGCGGTGCATCGACGCCTTGACAATGCGCAGCACCTTGGCAAAGGCGATGCGCGCGTTGACCTTCAGCAGCAGAATCTCGCAGGTCTCGCCCCGCAGCGCGCCCTGCACGAAAACGACGCGGCCGTCGATTCTTGCAACGCCCGCGCCGTTGTCCGCATACCCTTCGATGCTGACAATATAAACCTGATTCTTTCTCAGCTCTTCCACGATTACTTCCACTTATCCAGCAGCGCCGCAATCTGCGTGGCAAACGACGCCATATCCTTGTTGGTCATGCCGCGCGCGCCTTTGACGAAGCGCAGCAGCTCTTCTGCGATGCTGACGAGCCGCTGATAGAGCGCGTCGGCACGGCTGCGCGCCTCGGTCTTCTGCCGCACGGGCATGTAGCCCTGCTCGAGCATCTCGCCGGCGGCGAGGTCAAAGCAGGCGGTGTACAGCGGCGCATCCGCCGCAAAGCCCAGCGTCTCCAACTCCTCGGCAAAGTCGGGGGCAACGTCCTCGTCGCCATGGACGACAAACACGCGCTCTGGCTTCGGCTCGAAGCTTTGCACCCAGCGCACCAGCCCATCGTGGTCGGCGTGGGCGGAGAGTCCCTTGAAGTTGACAATCTTGGCGCGCACGGCAATCTCCTCGCCAAAGAGCTTGACGCTCTCAGCGCCGTCGATGATTTTGCGTCCCAGCGTGCCGGGCACCTGGAAGCCCACAAAGACGATGGTGCTGTTGTAGCGCCAGAGGTTGTGCTTGAGGTGGTGGCGGATGCGGCCCGCGTCGCACATGCCCGAGGCGGAGATGATGACCTTCGGCGTGGGGTCCGCGTTGAGCAGCTTGGAGTCCTCGCCGGTCTCGACCATGTGCAGGTTGCTGAACGAGAGCATCCGCTGCTCGTCGGTGGACAGCGCCAGCGCCTCCTCATCGACGTAGCCGTGCACGTTGCCGCAGAAGATGGAGGTCGCCGACTTCGCCAGCGGCGAATCGATGTAGACCGGGAAATCCGGCACGGACTTCACCAGCCCGCGGTCCTTGATGATACGGATGAAATACAGCAGCTCCTGTGCGCGCCCAACGGCAAACGAGGGGATGATGACGTTGCCGCCCGCGGCCAGGGTCGCGTCGATGATTTCGGCAAGCCGCCCCTCGTAGTTCCACTCGCTCTCGTGGTTGCGGTTGCCGTAGGTGGACTCCATGAGCACGTAGTCCGCCTTCGTCAGCGGCTCCGGCGGGCAGAGAATGGGCTGGTTCTCGTTGCCGATGTCGCCGGAGAAGACGACGGTCTTCGTGACGCCGCCCTCGCTGAGCGTCATCGTGATGCTCGCCGAGCCGAGCAGATGCCCCGCGTCGGTGAAGGTGACCTGCACGCCCTCGCAGAGGTCGATGGTCTCGTGATACTCGCAGGTGCGCAGGAAGCGCAGCGCGTCCTGCGCGTCCGCCACGGTGTAGAGCGGCTCCACGTGCTCGCGCCCGGCGCGCTCGCCCTTGCGGTTCATGTACTCCGCCTCGCTCTCCTGAATGTGCGCGGAGTCGAGCAGCATGATTTCCAGCAGACGCGCGGTCAGGCGCGTGGTAAGAATCTGACCCTCAAAGCCGTGCTTCACCAGCAGCGGCAGACGGCCCGAGTGGTCGATGTGGGCATGCGTGACGAGAACGTAGTCCACGTCGTTCGCGGGGAAGGGCAACTCCCCGTTGTTCAGTTCGTCGCGCCCCTGCTGCAGTCCGCAGTCCACCAGGATGCGCTTGCCGTTGATTTCCACGCAGTGACAGGAACCCGTCACCATGCGGTCTGCGCCGTAGAAATACAGTTTCATGTCTATCCTCCCATTATGCACAAAGCTTGCCTGTCATTCCGCTTGAATTATATCACGTATGCACAGCCAATGCAAGTTTCATCCGCTCTTTTCCATATCTTTTTACATACCGTTCATAGAATTGCGTTTGCATATTGCAATTCGCCATGGTATACTGTATCCGTTTCGTTATAAATGATTATTCCAAGGCAACATCCCGAAAGGAAGAAATACGATATGGGTCTTTTTACCAAGCTGTTCGGCACCTACAGCGAGCGCGAGCTCAAGAGCATCTATCCCATCGTTGACCGGATTGAGGCAATGGCGGACCAATACGCCGCCATGAGCGACGCGGAGCTGCAGGCAAAAACCCCGGAGTTCAAAGAGCGCCTGCGCAACGGCGAGACGCTGGA
>JAILRK010000116.1 GCA_024698225.1 Oscillospiraceae bacterium
TCGGCTTCCGCCAAGGGCTATATTGTCGGTGACGCCAACGGCGACGGCAGAGTCTCCGCAAGCGACTTGGTGCGTCTGCGCACGTACATCGGCATGAACGGCGAGGGCGTTGCGATTGGACAGGGCGGCGACCTCAACAACGACAGCGCATACACCACGCTCGACCTGACGGCGCTGCACCGCTATTTTGCAACGACGGAATTCTAATCGCAGGTTTCCCTTCAAGGCAGAAACTAACAATCGACTTCCGGGCAGGCGCAACCTGCCCGGAAGCACAATGACAGTACAACGCGGAAATCGGAGGAACTTATGAACCATATCAAACGCAGCCTTGCCGTGCTGCTTGCCCTGCTGTTGACGCTTGCGGCAAGCTCACCGGCCTTGGCTGCCGAAAGCGGCAGCATAACCGCCTCCGCGGGCGCAGCAAAAGCGGGTGAACGTATGACGGTGACGCTTTCCGTTCAGGAGAATCCCGGCTTTGCCGCGCTGAAGCTGGAGCTGTCCTACGACACCGACAAGCTGAGCTTTACAGGGGCAGAGAACGGTTCCTTTCAAACCAACATGAACAGCTTTATCCTCTCGTCCGGAAAGGTGAACCTGCTTTGGGACAAGGGCGACGGAGACGCCACCGGAAACGGCGCACTTGCCGCACTGCATTTCACGGTAAAGAGCGGAGCCACGGGCAGCGCCAATGTTTCGCTTCGGTTTGTCGAGGCAAATAACTGGGACCTGCAAAGCTTGCAATTTAACGCGACAGGGTGTACAGTTGCTATTGACGCGGCAGCCGGCGGCAGCATTGGCGGCGGCACCGGCGGCGGCAGCAGCGCCGGCACCGGCAACGCCAACACTGCTGTTGAGGGCGCAACGCCGACGGGAACGCCGCAGGTTGAACAGCCGGTATCCTATCAGGACGTGGAAGCGTATCGCTGGTTCTACGATGCCGTGCAGTATGTCACCGCGCACGACCTGATGAACGGGGTAGCGGCGGCGGGCGGACCCACGCTGTTTCAGCCGAATGCCGGCACGTCGCGCTGCATGGTGATCACCGTTCTTGCAAGACTGTATGGCGCGGACGTCAGCGGCGGAACACCCTGGTACGCCAAGGCGGTTGCCTGGGCGCAGACAATCGGGGTGTCAGACGGTCAGAACCCGACCAACATGATAACGCGTGAGCAGCTTGTCGTGATGCTCTACCGCTATGCTCAAATCAAGGGCTTTGACACGTCTGCAAAAGCAAAGCTCGGCGCGTATCAGGATGCGGCGTCCGTCCACAGTTGGGCAACGGACGCGATGCAGTGGGCGGTTGGCAGCGAGCTCATCAATGGCAGCAACAACCTCCTGATGCCGAGGGGCACCACCACGCGCGCCCAGCTTGCCGCGATTTTGATGCGATTTTGCGAAAACTACAGCGTTTGGAAATAACGCATGCTACCACCGTCATACTGCGCGGGGCACGCACCGCATGAGGAGGCCGATATGGAACACTTCACCACAATACGCTCGCTGATTGGCGCGCTTGCCATCTCGATGAATCTGATTAATCCGGATATGCAGCATCACCACGAGCAGACAGCATATCTGGCGTTTCAGATTGGCTATGAGATGGGGCTGCGTGGCGATGACCTGAACAACACCGTCTATGCGGCGCTTCTGCACGACGTCGGCAGCGTCGTATCTCCCGAGCCCGAAAGCCTGCAAGTGATTGAGGCGCACCGGCATGAGATTGCTGCCATCGGCGCGGCGATGCTGCAGGACCTGGAGCACTTCGAGACGGTTGCCGGAATCATCGCGCTGAATCAGAACAGCTATCAGGAGAACCTCCGCCTTCTGGATGGGTTGCAGTGCGAGGAAGTCTGCATGGACATCTCGCAGGCCATTCACCTGGCGGATGTGGTCACCAGCCTGATTAAGCCCGGCGTGCCGATTCTGAACCAGGCAAAACACATCTGCGCGGCGATTGAGCAGGGGCGGAACACCGAGTTCTCCCCCAAGGCGCTGGACGCCTTTCAGCGCTGCGCCGGACGAGAGTGCCTCTGGATGGACGCCGCGCTGAACCCGGCGTTCCTCCTGTTTTTCACCGGCGATATCCGCACGGTCAGTCTGGATGAGACCGTGAAGCTGACGAAGCTGATGTCCCGCATCATTGACTACCGCAGCTCCTTCACCGCCATGCACTCCGCAGGCGTTGCCGCCTCGGCAACGGCGCTGGCAAAGCTGGTCGGCATGAGCGAGGACGAGTGCAAGATGATGACCATTGCCGGGTATCTGCACGACGTCGGCAAGCTGCGTGTCCCGAACACAATCCTTGAAAAACCTGGGAAGCTGACGGAGGAAGAGTTCAACATCGTAAAAGAGCACACCTATTACACCCGTATGATTTTAATGGGCATTGACGGCTTTGAGAAAATCGCGGATTGGGCGGCCTTTCATCACGAGAAGCTCAACGGCAAGGGCTATCCCTTCCACCTCGGCGCGGATGAACTGGACACCGGTTCACGGATTATGGCAGTGGCGGACATCTTCTCCGCCATCACCGAGGTCCGCCCCTACCGGGACGGAATGCGCCGTGACGCCGCGCTGCGCGTCATGTGGGACAACGTCGCCTCCGGCGCGCTGGACGGCGCGCTCGTCCGGCTGCTGGAGGACAACTACGACGCCGTGGACGCCGCCCGCGAGCGCACGTCCCGCGAGGCGGGCGCGCGCTATTTCCGCTCGCTGGAGGAGCGGCGCACCTGAAAAAAAGCAAAAAAAGGACGGTTCTCTGCCGGAGAATGGCAGGGAACCGTCTTATTTTCTGTGCGACAGGGGAAGGCTTTCCCGTGTTTTGCGTCTGTGCAGATACCCGACGGTCAGCGCACAAAGCGTGATGCCGACCCGCACACAGACGGCGACGATGAATTGGGGAGACCTCGGCTGCGCGGCATATTCCCCGATGACGGTGTATGCCGCAGCGACCGGGAAAAGCCCGAGCATCGTGCCGCAGAGATAGCTGCCGTAGCGTATGCCGCAGGCGCCGAGGTACAGACCGACCGGCTCGCAGGGGAGCAGACCGAGCACGCGAAGGAAAAAGGTGACGGAAAACGCGCTGCGCCGCGGCGCGTCTCGCAGCGCGGCAAGCGTCCGGTGCTTCTGCGTCAGCGCCTCCACGGTCGCCTCGCCGCCGGCTCGCCCGATGAAGAAGGGGATTGCCGTCATGATGACGGTGCCTGCGGCGTTGACGAGAAGCGCCCCGGGCAGCGGGAACATCACGCCGCCGGCAGCATACAGAAGATTGCCGTTTATGAAAACCGTGATGCCCTTGAGCGCGAACAGCCCCAGCATCACGGCGGCAGCCCGCAACGGTTCATCCGGCGTGAACGTTACAATGCCCTCTATGGTCAGTGCATCCCTGTGGGCAAAGCACACAAGGATGAGCGCGAGCCAGAGACACAGGGCCAGGCACTTCCCCGGTGAGAGATGGATTCCACGCTTCATCGCGGTCGCCTTCCGTGCCGGTCCGCTGTGTGGCGGACAGTATGCGCTGAAAGCGTCGCTTTCAAGCAGCCGCGATGCGCAATCTCCGCAGTCCTGCGGGGGGACCATGGCATGTTTACAGTGGTTTCGGTCATTTCACATATCTACCTTTTTCCATTCGCGTTGCACCAGCTGCTTCGGGTTTGTCAGATGCGCACGAAACAGCCGGACGATTTTGGAGTAATCGTAACCTTTGGTGATGGACTTGTCAATAGTCTTTGCCCGTTTTCACTGTGCACGGTCCTGGTCATCGCCCACCGTATGCGTACTGTAGAAGCAGCGGATAAGATCGTAGTTCTTTCGGATGGCAAGGTGGCCGAAGAAGGAAGTCCTTCTGAACTCTTTACAAAGGAGAACCGCCTTTTCAGGTATATGACGCAGCTGCAAAGCGCCAGCGCAGGCTGGAGCATCTGAAAAAGCAGTCAAAGGCTGCCAGCGCCAGATTTCCCAACGTTGGTTACTTTTTGGGTTGACAGATGACAAGAATCAAGCTATAATAACACCGTTATCAATAACGATGTTATTTATCATTGGAGACACTTGATATGACCCCGGATAAGAGTATTAACCCACGCATTTTACAAAGTGCCCGAGAGGAATTTCTTTCAAAGCCTTACGAGCGGGTGTCACTGCGGGAAATCTGTCAAAAGGCTGGAGTGACCACCGGCGCCTTCTACAACCGATATAAGAACAAGGAAGGGCTATTTGACGCCTTGGTGGCGCCAACTTTGGAAACCCTGAAAACCCTCAGCGACGCCACCGAGAACTTCAACTATGATCGATTGGACAGCCAGGACATGCGACGTGTCTGGGAGTTGACACCGGAGACCCAGCGGCGGATCGTGGAAATGTTGTACGCAGACCGTGACGGCTTTCGACTCCTGCTGTGTCACGCAGAGGGTACGAAATACGCAAACTTTATCCATGATTTTGTCAGCGATGTGGCGGCCCGCTCTTACCGCTTTGCGGAGGAGACATACCGGCGAGGCCTCTCCCCCTTCCTGATCGATGAAGAGGAACTGCACATGTTGCTGACGGCGTACTGGTCCACCATGTTCGAGCCGATCATCCACGGCCTGCCAAAGGAAAAGGCATTGCGCCACAGTGAAGCGGTCGCCAAACTCTTTAATTGGACTTCCGTTTTGGGCTTCTGAGGAAGCCCAAAACATTTGGTCAATAGTTAGTTTTAGCTAACCAGTATAAGGAGGGATTCCATGTTTCAAAAGGTTCGCCCGTATATGGGCGAGTACATGAAGTACACCAAACGTGCAGCAGTCTCGGTGACCATCGCCGTGATCCTGAGCGTGATCCCGTACTTCCTGCTCTACCAGATCATCGCCCCGTTGACAGAGGGGCAGAGCATCGGCCTTGGTTTCGTGCTTTGGCGGGTGGTGCTCACTGCGCTGTGCCTGATTGGCAATGCCGTTTTGTATGTGCACGGTCTGGAACTGAGCCATATCAGCGCCTACAACACGCTCAAGGCGCTCCGCACCGCCCTGCAGGGAAAGCTGGAGAAGCAGCCCCTGGGCGTCATCCGGGAACTGGGCAACGGGCGGATCAAGAAGGTTTTCACCGACGACATCGAGACCATCGAACTTTTGCTGGCACACGCCATTCCCGAGGGGATCGGCAATCTGGCGACCCCTGCTGCGGTGCTGATCGCCATGTTCTTCGCCGACTGGAAGTTGGCACTTCTGAGCCTCGCAGCGCTGCCCATCGGGATGCTCGCCATGGGCATGATGTTCAAGCTGGGAATGAGCCGCATGGAGGCCTACTATGCCGCCGCGGCGAAGATGAACAACACCATCATCGAGTACATTAACGGCATGGAGGTCGTGAAGGTCTTCAACCGGGACGGCGAGAGCTACGCGCGCTTTGAGCATGACATCCAATATTACCGGGATATGACCCTGGACTGGTACAAGGTCTGCTGGCCCTGGATGGCGCTCTATTCCAGCATCCTGCCCTGTGTGGCGCTCTTTACTCTGCCCATTGGCGGCTGGTTTGTGCTCAAAGGCTGGAGCACGCTGGCCAACTTCATACTGGTGCTGTGTATGTCCTTCGGCATTGGGGCGCCGCTCATCAAGGCCATGAGCTTTGGCGGCAAGGTCCCCCAGCTCAACTATAAGATCGACGAACTGGAGCGTCTGCTGGACCATCCATCGCTGAAAAGCTCCAACCGTGCCTTTGAGGGGGAGAACCACGACATTCGCTTTGAGGATGTGCACTTTACTTACAAGGAAGACGAAGTTATCCATGGCATCGACCTGGAGATCAAAGAGGGCGAGATGGTTGCCCTGGTCGGTGAGAGCGGCAGCGGAAAGAGTACGCTGGCCAGGCTCCTGGTTCACTTCTATGACCTGGACAGCGGGCGTATCACCCTGGGCGGACAGGACATTACGGACATGCGGGTGGAGGAGCTGAACGATCAGATCTCCTTCGTCTCCCAGGAACAGTTTCTCTTTAACACGACCCTTTATGAAAACATCCGGATCGGCAAGCCCGGTGCTTCGCGGGAGGAAGTCCTGGAGGCGGCGCGGCTGGCCCAATGTGATGAGTTTCTCTCTCGTTTCCCCAAGGGGATTGACACCCCGGCGGGCGACAGCGGCAAAATGCTATCCGGCGGGGAACGTCAGCGCATCTCTCTGGCCCGGGCGCTTTTGAAGAATGCGCCGGTGATCGTCCTGGACGAGGCCACGGCTTTCATCGATCCAGAGAATGAGGAGAAGATGAACGCCGCCATTTCCGAGGTCATCCGCGGCAAGACGGTATTGATCATCGCCCACCGGCTGCACACGGTCGTGGGTGCGGACAAGATCGTGGTGCTTGACAAAGGCTGTGTAGAGGCGGAAGGTACTCACGAAAAACTGCTGCAAAACTCCAGAGTCTATCCGAGGCTTTGGGCCGCAGCAGAGAAGAGCGTGGCATGGGAGGTGAGAGCATGATTGCGTTGGTACAGCGTATACTTCGATTGGCCGAGGGTTATCGGACGAGGATCCGCATCGCGGCAGTCTGCTCCTTCCTGAAGGCCTTTCTCAGCAAGGCGCCTATCATCGTCGCGTATTATCTGATCGCGGCCTTTATCGAAAAACGTGTCACCGGCATGAGTTGCGCCCTATCCGGCGCAGCGCTGGTGCTGTGCCTGTGCCTGCAGTGTGTGTTCCAGAACCTGGCCGACCGGATGCAGTCCGGCGCGGGCTTTGAGATGTTCGCCGACCTGCGCAAGAAACTGGGTGAGCACCTGCGGCGTATGCCCATGGGTTTCTTCACGGAGGGCAACATCGGACGCATCAGCTCCGTGCTCTCTACCGACATGGTATTCATCGAGGAAAACCTGATGATGGTGCTGGCGGATCTGATGAGCCATCTCTTCTCTGCCGCAATCTTCGTGCTCTTCATGTTCGCTTTCGACTGGCGGCTGGGCATCGCGGCGCTGATTGTCACGGTGGTCATTTACGGCATCGGCGAGGCCATGAAGAAAAACACCCTCATGCATTCGGACGAGCGGCAGGCCGCCGCCCAGCAGGTCACCGACGCGGTGATCGACTTCACTGAGGGCATCGGCATCATCAAGACCTATAACCTGCTCGGGGAAAAATCCAAAGAGCTGACCGAGAGCTTTCAGGTCAATTGTGATAAAAATATAGAATTTGAAATCGACTACGCCCCCTGGTCCCGGGCCATTAACCTGACCCACGGCATCGGCTCGGCTGTCATGTTAGGATTGAGCTGGCTGCTGTATCAGGACGGCACTATGAGTCTTGCCATGTTTATCGGCATGCTGCTCTTCGTCTTCGAGCTTTTCTCACCGCTCAAAGCCTTTTACGGTCAGGTGGCGCGACTCACGGTCATGAACGCCTGCCTGGACCGCATCGAGGCGATCTTTGACGAGCCAGAGCTGGATAACAGCGGTATCGGTATGATTCCTGATTCTGCCGAAGGCCCGGAGATCGAATTCCAAAACGTCAGCTTCGGCTATGATGAACGCGAGGTGCTAAAGAACGTCTCCTTCGCAGTGCCCAAGGACAGCATGACCGCGTTGGTAGGGCCCTCCGGCAGCGGCAAGAGCACGATCGCAAACCTGCTGCCTCGCTTCTGGGATGTACAGAAAGGAAAAGTGCTGCTGCGGGGCGTGGACGTGAAAATCGTACCACTGGCCGAACTGATGGATAAGATCAGCATGGTGTTCCAGCGGGTCTATCTCTTCCAGGACACGGTCTATAACAACATTGCCATCGGTCGCATGGACGCCAGCCGGGAAGAAGTGGAAGAGGCCGCGAAGAAAGCACGCTGCTATGACTTCATCATGGCCCTGCCAGACGGCTTCGACACCGTGATCGGCGAGGGCGGGGCCAGCCTCTCCGGCGGCGAGCAGCAGCGCATCTCAATCGCCCGCTGCATTTTGAAAGACGCACCCATCGTCATCCTGGATGAGGCCACCGCCTCGGTGGACGCAGACAACGAAAGTCACATCCAGGCGGCTATCTCTGAGCTGGTACGCGGCAAAACCCTGCTGGTTATCGCCCACCGCCTCAACACAATCCAGAGCGCCGACCAGATCTTGGTTATAGAAGACGGGGAAATCGCAGAACGTGGCAGCCACGCCTCACTTATGGCGGCAGACGGTCTTTATCGTAACATGGTCACCAAGAGGAGCGAAATAAAGGGTTTTGCCCGCTGATTCCGCTCTCTGTGAATAAAGAAAAGGAGAATTGCAAATGGACAAGAAACTAAACACCAAAGACCTAATCAACATCGGTATCTTCACGGCCCTGTATTTTGCTATTGTCTTTATTGTGGCTTTTATTGGTTACATCCCCATTCTGATGGTCATTATGCCGGCCCTCTGCGCGCTGATTGGCGGCATTCCCTTCATGCTGTTCCTGACCCGCACCAAAAAGTTCGGCATGATCACCATCATGGGCGCCCTGCTTGCCCTTCTGACCTTTCTGCTTGGCCGTCCCTGGCTTTCCATCCTCTTCGGCGTCTGCGCCGGCCTGCTTGCGGATCTCTATATGAAGAGCTCTGACTATCTCAGCATCAAAAAGGCACCTATGAGCTGCGCGGTCTTCTCTCTCTGGATTGTCGGCATGGCGTTACCCATGTATTTCGGCTATCGTGACGCCTATATGGAGAGTCTGCGTCCCAGCTATGGCGATGCCTATGTGGAGGCGCTTACTGGGCTCACGCCCGGTTGGACCTTCTGGGCGCTGATTGTGACTATCTTTGTTGCCGGCCTGTTGGGGGGCTTTTTGGGCACTAGGATTCTCAAGAAGCACTTTGTCAAGGCTGGAATGGCATAATCTATGAAGTTTTTTCAGTATGGGAACGAGGGTTATAAAAGCATCCTTGATCCAAGGACAAAGCTCCTGCTGCTCATCGTTATCAATGTCGTGATCATCGGCACGGGCTTTACGGGGACGGACTATGTTCTGCGTGTTATCTGCGCCGTGATTCCTTTTGTGTTGTTTCTGATGATCCGCAGGTTTCGCACGGCACTGCTGTACGCCCTGGTCTGCGGATTCATGCTGCTCGCTGAGCGCTTCCTGTTTCCCAGTACACATGGTGTGCTGAACCTTATCATTGTAATCACTCTTGGCCCCTTTTCCCGGATACTGGTGGGCTACGCCTTTGCCTATTACATGATGTGCTCCACTACGGTCAGCGAGTTTGTGACCGCCATGAAGCGCATGCGTGTTCCCGATGCGATCAGCATTCCACTCTCGGTCATGTTCCGCTTCTTCCCAACCTTAGCTGAAGAGAACCGCGCTATCCGGGATGCCATGCGTCTGCGAGGCATCCGCCTTACCGGAAAAAATGGCGGATTGCTGCGGCAGATCGAGTATGAGGTAGTGCCGCTGATGATGTCCACCCTGCGCATCGGGGACGAACTCTCCGCGGCGTCTCTGACCAAAGGGCTCAACGCCGGCAGGCCGCGTACCCACATCTGCCATGTAAAGATGGAGATCTGGGACTGGGCTTTGGTGCTTCTGAGTTTAGGATTTCTCTTCTATATGCTGGTGCTGCGATGATAAAACTTCAAAACGTATCGTTTCACTATAAGAATACCGACGCTTTCGGCAAGCAGCAACGAACCCGGGGCGTGGACGAGCTGAGCCTCATAATCCAAAAGGGCGAGTTCGTGGTGTTGGCTGGGGATTCCGGCTGTGGTAAGACCACGGTCACCCGGCTCATCAACGGTCTGGTGCCCCATTACTATGAGGGCGAGCTGACAGGTTCCGCCACGGTCTGCGGCTTGGATGTGGCTTCTTCCGGAATCGGCGATCTATCGCCTCATGTGGGAAGTGTCTTCCAGAATCCCCGCAGTCAGTTCTTCAATGTGGACACAACCAGCGAGCTGGCCTTTGCCTCGGAAAATCTCTGCGTGGAGCCTAAGGAGATTCACCGGAGCATCCGCCGGGTGGCTGAGGAGATGAAGCTGGAAAACCTGATGGATCGCAGCATCTTTGCTCTCTCCGGCGGGGAGAAGCAGAAGATCGCTTGCGCGTCCGTAGCCGTGGCAGAGCCGGAGATCATGGTGCTGGACGAGCCTTCCTCCAACTTGGATGAGGCGGGCGTCGAAGAACTGCGGCGAGTTCTTGCCCTGTGGAAAAACAAGGGGAGAACCATCGTGGTGGCGGAGCACCGGCTGTATTATCTGGCAGATCTGGCCGACCGGCTGATCCTCCTGAAGGACGGACGGATCGCGGAGGCCTTTGACGCATCGGCCGTGGCCGCCATGACGGAGGCGGATACCGCCTCGCGCGGTCTGCGCGCTCTGCGCAAGGTGCCGCTCACGGAACCCGGGCAGCAAAGTGGTCGACCGGACGAGGACGCCTTGATCTGCAGGGATTTTGATTTTCACTATAAGCATTCGGAAAACGGCATTTACTTTGCGGAAAAGCAGTTTCGCCGGGGAGCCGTCACAGCCATCGTCGGGCACAACGGCGCCGGAAAAAGCACCTTCGCCCGTGTGCTCTGCGGTCTGGAAAAAAGGGCCAAGGGCACGGTACAATTTGACGGCAGGGACTGGCCAGTCAAAAAGCGCCCGGCTCTCTGCTACATGATCATGCAGGACGTGAACCACCAACTCTTTACCGACAGCGTGCTGGAGGAAGTGATGCTCAGCATGCCGGTGACGATCCCGGAAGCGCATCGCCGGGAACAGGCGCTGACAGTTCTGGATAAGCTGGACCTGCTACCGCTCAAGGATATCCACCCCATGGCCCTCTCCGGCGGGCAAAAGCAGCGGGTCGCCATTGCAAGCGGCGTGGTATCGGAAAACCCCATCCTGCTCTTCGACGAGCCAACCAGCGGCCTGGACCTGAAGCATATGCGCCAAGTGGCAGATCTTTTCCGATTGCTGAAGGAAGAGGGTCGAACCGTTCTGGTCATCACCCACGACACAGAGCTTGTCCACGAGATCGCAGACGGCGTTGTTTCGTTCTCTTAAAAACCGATCCTATGAAAAGAGCAACTCCAGCCCATTAACCGACGAATAGGCACACTATCATTTTTGAGAAGCGTTTCTTCGGAAGCGCTTCTTTTTTGTATCTTCCCGACAAAAAGAGGGATGCAGAACAGTTGCCGAGATCCCACGTACATCAGATATTCACTTTGCATTCACTCGGTGCGTTCTCCGGCAGAAGCGGCAGGACTCATACTATTATCTAACTAAAAAGATTGAATAATTCATGCCACTATGATATAATTTTAGTGGTGATGTAGAATGAAAAAGTATTCTTTTACAAGTGAGGAAGCGCAGGAAATCAGAACTGCCAGAGAAAAGAACCGGGATAAAAACGTCGACAGACGGCTGGCGGCGCTTGAAATGCGTGCGGAAGGAAAGCGGAACAAGGAAATCAGTGAAAAGACTGGCTTCCACACGCAGTATATTACGGTGTTGGTATCCCGGTACAAGTCCGGTGGTCTTGCCAGCATTACAGAAAACCACTACCACGGAAACCGCCGGAATCTGAGTTATGCAGAAGAGGAGGTTCTTCTGGAACCGTTTCGTCAGGATGCAAAGGCAGGGAAAGTAGTATCCGTACATGATATAGAGATGGCATATCGGCAAGCCGTAGGACACACCATAGGAACGGCACAGATTTACTACGTTCTTCGTCGGCACGGCTGGCGAAAGGTAATGCCGCGAAGCAAACACCCGAAGAAAGCCAGCGACGAGGTCATTGCGACCTCAAAAAAATTAACACGCGAATCGGAGAATTGAGAGAAGTTTTCCACAATGAGAAGAAAGTTCGCTTATTTTTTCAGGACGAAGCGGGCTTTGGACGCATCAACAAGCCGAAATACTGCTGGTGTCAAAAAGGTTTTCGACCGTCCGTCCCTTGTCATCATATCAGAGAATACCGTTATGCATATGGGGCGGTAGAGCCGTTAACGGGTGAATCCTGCTTTCTGATCATGCCGTATTGCAATACAGAGTGCATGAACATCTTCCTGAAAGAGTTGTCGAAACAGTATCCTGACGACTTCATTCTCCTGTGCTGCGACGGAGCTGCATGGCACAAAGCCAGTTCGCTTTGTGTGCCCGAAAACATAGAGCTGTTTTTCATTCCGCCGTACACACCGGAGATGAATCCGATTGAACAGATATGGAAAGAACTCCGTAAAATAGGCTTCTGCAACGAGGTGTTTGCTACGTTGGAAAAGGTAGTAACTCGGCTTTGCGATACTATTTGCGCCCTAACAATGGATACGATAAAAAGTGTTACCGGGCGCAGCTGGATTATCAATTGTTTTAATTAGAGTTTAGTATGACTTCAAATTTAGATTCATTCGGAACGGGGCTGAGCTCCTGCACCTCCATGTGGTCCACGCGAATCGGCGGCTTGCCGCGCAGACGAATCACCAACTGGCGCAGCGCGCTCAGCTGCCCCTGCGCCTCCAGCTCCACGCTGCCGTCCTCGCGGTTGTCCACCCAGCCGGTGAGCCGAAGCCCGCGGGCAAGGTAAAACGCGGTGTAGCGAAAGCCGACGTGCTGCACCCGCCCAAAAAACCGCACGCGCCAGCGCACGGGCGTTTCGCCGCTCATACGCTGTCCAGCCACTCGACGGCGGCAAGCGCGGCGACGGCGCCGTCCGCAACGGCGGTGGTGAGCTGGCGCACCGTCTTTTTGCGGCAGTCACCCGCGACGAACAGTCCTGCCGTGGGCGTGCGGCAGTCCTCCGCCGCGGCGGCGTAGCCCGCGTCGTCCAGCGCAAGCAACGGCGCAAAGGCGGCAAGGTCCGGCTGTGCGCCGACGGCGATGAACAGCCCGTCGAGCGCAAGCTCCCGCCGCTGCCCCGCGCAGTCCACGACCACGCCGCGCAGCTCGTCCTCACCGAGGAGCGCTTTCACCTGTGCGCTGCGCAGAATCTCCACGTTGTCGCGCCGCGCCAGCGCGGCGGCGAGCGCCGCCTCGCCGCGGAAGCTCTCGCGCCGGTGAATGAGATAGACCCTCCGGCAGCTCTCGCTGAGCAGCAGCGCGTCCTGCAGGGCGCTGCTGCCCCCGCCGACCACCGCCACGTCGCTGCCCTTATAGAACGCGCCGTCGCACACGGCACAATAGCTCACGCCCTTGCCCGTCAGCTCCTCCTCGCGCGCAAGACCCAGCATGCGCGGCTTCGCACCGGCGGCAAGAATGACCGCGCGCGCCGTAAACTGAGCGCCGGAGGCGCAGCACAGCGTTTTGACCGCGCCCTCCGCGCGGACCTCCGTGACCTCCTCCAGCTCGACCTCCGCGCCCTGGTCCATCGCCTGCGAGAGCAGCCTGTCCGCAAGCTCCGTGCCGGAGACGGAGGCAAACCCCGGAAAATTCTCCACCCGCGGCGACTGCGCAATCTGTCCGCCGAAGCCGTCCTTTTCCACAACCAGCACGCGCTTTCCCGCGCGGCAGGCGTAAACCGCGGCGGTCAGCCCCGCAGGACCCCCGCCGATGATGATGACGTCATACATGGCTCTTCTCCTCACATCACGCGGCGCAGGTGCGCCGCTTTCGGTGGTATCTTATCATGCGGCGCGGAAAAAGTAAAGCATTCGGCTGTCTCCGTTTTTCGTTAGCAGGCGTTAACATTTATATTGACAAAAGCCCCCCTGTTTGTTAGACTATGAAGGCATCGTCGGGAGAGAAACGCTCTCCCGCCTTTTTTCAGCCGGTGTTAGCTTAATCTAACAACGATTGCATCCAAACAAATGAGACAAACAAGGAGGACTCACATGAAGAAACAATGCCTCGCCCTGGCGCTGGTGCTCTGCCTGTGTCTGGGCCTGCTGCCCGTTCCCGCGCGCGCGGATACAGCCTTGGAAAACTGGAACGGTCAGCATACCTACGGTGAACTCAAGCGCTTTACAGACGCCGGAGAAAGCGCGTGGTTCAACAGCGACGGCACCAACGCCGTGAAGGAAATCACCGCGGAACAGCAGT
>JAILRK010000118.1 GCA_024698225.1 Oscillospiraceae bacterium
GCCGCAGGCGTGAGCATCTGCAGCACGCGCACGGCACAGGTGTTCGACGAGATGCGCAGCGCGTCCTGAATGGAAATCAGGCCGCGGTAGCCGGAGTAGGCGTTGACGGGCCAGGCACTGCCGTTGAGCTCCATGACGGGATAGTCGTCGATGACGCTCGCCGCCGAGAGCACGCCTGCGTCAATGGCGGGCGCATAGACGGACAGCGGCTTGATGGCGCTGCCGCACTGGCTGGTGCTGGTGGCGTAGCTGAACTCCAGCCTGCCCTTGCGCTCGCCCACCCTGCCGCCGATGGCGATGATGTTGCCGGTGGCGTTGTCGATGACGGTCATGCCCGACTGGAGCTGCTGACCGCTGGAGGAGGTGTAGTTAAAGTTGCTGCGGTCGGCATAGACCTGCTCGACATAGTTCTGGATGTCGAGGTCAACGGTGCTGTAAATCTGGTAGCCGCCGTTATAGACCATCTGTGAGGCAACGCGCTCGTCATAGCCCTGCTCGACCAGCGCCGCAACCACGTCGCGGTAGACCTGCTCGACAAAGAAGGAGTCCAGCTCACCCGACACGTCCGTCTCCGTCTGTACGCCGGAGCCGACATAGTCCTCGTCCCACACGAACACAAGCTGTTCCGCCTTGGCAGCCTCATACTCCTGCTCGTTCAGATAGCCCTGCTCCCACATCTTTTTGAGCACCCATTCCTGGCGCTCCTTGTTGGCGGCGCGGTACTTTTCGCCGCGGGAGGGGTCGTACATATAGGGATACTGCGTGATGCCGATGATGCACGCACCCTCGGCGACGTCAAGCTGCTCGACCGTCTTGCCGAAGTAGGTCTCCGCCGCAGCCTCCAACCCATAGGCGCCGTCGCCGTAATAGACGAGGTTGAAATAGGTCTCCAGAATCTCCTCGTTGGAGTAGTTCTCGTGGGCGCGGAGCGCCTGGAAAATCTCCAGAATCTTGCGGCGAATCGTGACCTGATTGTTGCCTGTGACGTTTTTAATGACCTGCTGCGTAATGGTGGAGGCGCCGCGCACGTCCTTGCCTGTGAGCATGTTGCGAATCTGCCCCGCGGTACCCAGCCAGTCCACGCCGTCATGCTCGTAGAAGCGCTTGTCCTCCACGGCGATGAGCGCCTTGACCACATGGTCGGGAATCTGGTCGTAGGTGACGATGGTGCGATTCTCGCTGCCGTGGAGCTTTGTCAGCTCCATCCACTGACCGCTTGCCTTGTCCATATAATAGACCGTGGAGCTTTGCTTGAGCGTCAGCGACTTGATGTCCACGTCCATCTCCGGCTCCAACACGGTCTGGACGTAATGGTCAAACGTGCGATAGAAAAGCGCCGTGGTGAGCGCACCAATCACAAGGACCGTGAACACAAAGAGAACCAGGCCCTTCATCAGTCCCCATAGAAACCCCCATACCGTGCGCTTTTTGCGGCGGCGCGTTGTTCGGCGCGGCGCAGCAGGGGCTGCGGTCTGTTCCATACCGACGGTCTCCTTTTCTTGTTCGCTCCGGACGCCCGGGAGGAACGGAATTGATTGATGGTTTATATCATACCACGCCTGTCAAGTGTTGGCAATCCTGAACACGTGTCACTTTTGTGCATTTTGTCCAAAACGAAACAAACACTTGCTTCTTTGGCAGGAATCGGTTATAATAGGCGCAACAAAGCATTCGGGAGGGGTTTTCCATGAGCGAGGAGTTCGGTCCCAACATCATCACCCTCGTCGATGAGGATACAGGCGAGGAGATTGAGCTGGAGTTCATCGACGCGCTTGAGCACAACGGCACCGTTTACCGCGCGTTCTTCCCTGTTGCGGACGAGGAAGCCGCCTCTGAGGACGAAGAGGAGTACGGACTCATCATTCTCAAGGCCGAGATGGTGGACGGTGAGGAGATGCTCGTCCAGATTGAGAGCGAGGACGAGATTAACGAGGTGTACGACCTCTTCATGGAGCAGTTCTTCGCGGACGAAGACTAATTCAATGATGTCAAATACCCTGCGGGGTGCGTGATAGCGTTTCTTTTTAACCCACATTTTGTTATACGGGATGCCGGATCGGATGACGGTTTGCAGGCCTCTCGGCTGCTGTTGCGGTCGAACGTTGGAAGCAGTGATGTCGGACGGAGGCGACCCACCTGACCTTATGGTGCAGGTTATAACAGGCGCTACACGGCTTTCGCGGGGTATCCTTATGCCCTTTTCCAAAAAAATATCCAAAAAATATCCAATTGGTTTCTACATTCCTATTGATTTTTCGTGCAATACCGATTAAAATAGGAACGCAGGCTGTAACGTAGTGCTTCGCGCACGGGCTGGTTGCCCGGGTGTGAAGCGCTCTTTTTTTCCAAAACAGCAAACAACCGTTCCGTCCGGCGGTGAAGCCGGGCGGAGCGTGAGATAAGAAAGGGAGGAATGCCGCATGACACTGGTTACAAACGGAAGACTCATCACCCGGGACGAGACAGGCAAGGGCTACTATGAGCACGGAGCAGTCGCCTATGAGGGCACGCGGATTGTCGCCGTCGGCGAGGAGGCGGCGCTGTGCGCACAGTATCCCGACGCCGAACGCATTGACGCCGGAGGCGGCGTCATCATGCCCGCGTTCATCAACGCGCATACGCACATCTACTCCGCCCTTGCGCGCGGACTGTCCATCAAGGGCAACAACCCGACGAATTTCTTCGAGGTGCTGGACGGAACCTGGTGGGCAATTGACCGCCATCTCTCCATGGAAGGCACGAAGGCCAGCGCTGACGCGCTGTACCTCGACTGCATCAAGCAGGGCGTGACGACCATTTTCGACCACCACGCCAGCTACGGCGAGATTCCCGGCACGCTGCACACCATCGCCGAGAGCGCCAAGACCTTCGGCATCCGCTCCTGCCTGTGCTATGAGGTCAGCGACCGCGACGGCGAGGAGAAGTGCCTGCAGGCGATTGCGGAGAATGCCGACTGGATTACCGAGTGCGCGCAGCGCAAGGACCCGATGCTCGCGGCGATGTTCGGCGGACACGCGTTGTTCACCATCTCCGACAAAACCTTTGAGCGCATGGTGGCGGCAAACAACGGCCGCACGGGTTACCACATCCACGTCAGCGAGGGCATGAACGACGTGTATGACAGTCTGCAGAACTACGGGCGCCGCCCCGTGCAGCGGCTGCAGGACCACGGTATCCTCGGTCCGAAAACCATCCTCGGTCACTGCATCCACGTCAACAGCGCGGAGATTGAACTGATTCAGCATACGGACACGATGGTGGTCAACAATCCTGAGAGCAACATGGGCAACGCCGTTGGCATCTGCCCCGTGCTGCCGCTCTACAAGGCGGGCATCCTGCTGGGCATGGGAACCGACGCCTACACGAACGACATGCTGGAATCCCTCAAGGTCGCGCTTTGCTCCCAGCGCAGCAACGCCTGTGCGCCGAACGTCGCGTGGGGCGAGGTGACGGACATGCTGTTCAAAAACAACGCGAAAATCGGCGCGCGGTACTTCCCCGACCCGCTTGGCGTGCTCAAGCCCGGTGCGGCGGCGGACATCATCGTGATGGATTACAAGCCCTTCACCCCGTTTTCCGACGCGAACATCGACGGGCACATGATTTTTGGCATGACCGGCAGACAGTGCCAGACCACGATTGCCAACGGCAGACTGCTGATGAAAGACCGCGTGCTGGTCGGTATCGACGAGGAGGCGGTCAACGCGCACATTTTAGAGGCGGCAAAGAAGCTCTGGGGCGAGCTGAATCACTGCACGTATTGAGGCGCGGCGCACCGACATTCAATATATTTAATAAGAGGAGGTAATGAGCATGTCCGAGAAAATGTATCCCCTTCCCTTTGAAACGCTGATTCAGTGGGTCACCACCGAATACGCGCGCAGCGGCGACGTGTTCGGGGTCCACAAGGCGTACCGCGCCGCGGGCAAGACGCTGCCGATTTTCGGCGAGCGCATCGAGACGCCCTTCGGGCCCGCCGCGGGCCCCAACAGCCAGCTGGCGCAGAACATCATCGCGTCCTACTTCGCCGGCGCGCGCTTCTTCGAGGTCAAGACCGTGCAGAAGATGGACGGCGCGGAGCTTGCCGCCTGCGTGCCCCGCCCCTGCATCCTCGCCGCCGACGAGGGTTACAACCAGGAGTGGAGCACCGAGCTGACCGTGCCGCAGGCGCAGGACGAGTACATCAAGGCCTGGTGCGCGCTGAAGATTCTCTCCAGGGTCTACGGACTCGGCGACCCGGACGGCTTCGTGTTCAACATGTCCGTCGGCTATGATTTAGAGGGCATCAAGGGCGAGAAGGTCAACACCTACATCGACAACATGATGGATGCAAGCGCCACGCCGCAGTTCATCGAGTGCAAGCGCGTGCTCAAGGCGTTCTTCCCCGCGGAGGCGGACTACATCGACGGGATCTCCCCGCGCGTCTCCCGCTCGGTCACGGTCTCCACGCTGCACGGATGTCCCCCGCAGGAGATTGAGCGCATCGCCTCGTACCTGCTGACGGAGAAGCACCTGCACACCTTTGTCAAGTGCAACCCGACCATCCTCGGCTACAAGACCGCGCGCACCATCCTTGACGGCATGGGCTACGACTACATCGTCTTTGACGAGCACCACTTCAACGAGGACCTGCAGTGGGAGGACGCCGTACCGATGTTTACGCGCCTGCAGGCGCTGGCGGACGAGAAGGGACTGGAGTTCGGGCTGAAGCTCTCCAACACCTTCCCCGTCGACACCACGCGCGGCGAGCTGCCGGGGCAGGAGATGTACATGTCCGGGCGCAGCCTGTTCCCGCTGACCATCGAGATGTGCAGCCGCATCTCCCGCGCGTTCGGCGGCAGAATGCGCATCTCGTTCGCGGGCGGCGCGGAGTTCTTCAACTGCGACAAGCTGTTTGCGGCGGGCATCTGGCCGATTACCGTCGCCACGACGATTCTCAAGCCCGGCGGCTACAACCGCCTTGCCCAGATGGTTGAAAAGGTCGAGGCGCTGCCCTACCGCGCGTTCTCCGGCACGGACAGCACCGCCATCTCCGACCTTGCCGCGGCGGCGCAGCATGACGTTCACCACCGCAAGCCCATCAAACCGCTGCCGAGCCGCAAGAGCACGGAACAGGTGCCCTGGCTGGACTGCTTCGGCGCACCCTGCAAGGGAGGATGTCCCATCGAGCAGGACATTCCCGAATACATTGAGCTCTGCCGCAAGGGACTCTATGCCCCGGCGCTCCGGCTCATCACCGAGAAGAACGCCCTGCCCTTCCTCACGGGCACCCTCTGCGCCCACCGCTGCCAGAACAAATGCTCGCGCAGCTTTTACGACGAGAGCGTGCACATCCGCGACACAAAGCTCGTCGCCGCGCAGAACGGGTATGCCGCGCTGATGGCGTCGATTCGCCTGCCCGAACGGGTCAAGGGCAAAAAGGCCGCCATTGTCGGCGGCGGCCCGACCGGCATCGCCGCGGCGTACTTCCTCGGCAGAGCCGGCGTGGAGACGACCGTCTTTGAGCGCGAGGCAAAGCTTGGCGGCGTGCCGCGCTACGTCATTCCCGCGTTCCGCATCAGCGACGAGGCCATTGACAAGGACGTCGCGCTGATGGAGCGCTACGGCGTCGAGGTAAAGTGCGGCGCACCCGCGCCCTCCGTCGCGGAGCTCAAGGCGCAGGGCTACACGCACATCCTGTTCGCCACCGGCGCGTGGAAGGCGGGCCGGCTCGACATTGAGGGCAACGTACAGGGCGTCATAGAGTGGATGAAGGAGATGAAGACGCAGGTCAAGCCAACGCTCAGCGGACACGTCGTGGTCGTCGGCGCGGGCAACACCGCCATGGACGCCGCGCGCGTTGCCAGGCGCATGGGCGCGCAGTCCGCCATTCTCTACCGCCGCACGAGGAAGTATATGCCCGCCGACGAGCATGAGCTCCGGCTCGCCATCGACGAGGGCGTGGAGCTGATTGAGCTTGCCGCGCCGCTCAAGCAGGCGGAGGGCGTGCTGACCTGCGAGAAGATGCGTCTTGGCGCACCCGACGCGAGCGGACGACGTGCACCCGAGCCGACGGGCGAGACCTTCACCATCCCCTGCGACCTCGTCATCTCCGCCGTCGGCGAGCAGGTGGACGACGCGCTGATGGCGGCAAACGGCATTGAGATGGGCAGAAAGGGTCCCGCGTTCCGGACCAACGTCGAGGGCGTGTACTGTGCGGGCGACGCGCACCGCGGCCCCGCCACCATCGTCGAGGGCATTGCGGACGCCGCCGCCTTTGCCGAGGCGGTGACGGGTGTGAAGCACAGCTATGACATCCCGGAGGCGGCGTACCCCTCCCGCGCCGAGGCAGTTGCCAAAAAGGGCGTGCTCGTCATGGCGAACCAGGCAAGGTGCGAGGGCGAACGCTGCCTGCAGTGCAGCATCGTGTGTGAAAACTGTGTGGACTCCTGCCCCAACCGTGCCAACGTGGTCATCCGTCTGCACGACAACTCCCACCAGATTCTGCACGTTGACCGGATGTGCAACGAGTGCGGCAACTGCACGCAGTTCTGCCCCTATGACAGCGAGCCCGGCCGCGACAAGTTTACGCTCTTCCAGACCGCGGAGGACATGGCGGAGAGCGAGAACGCAGGCGTTTTGTTCCTCGGCGGCGACAAGGCGCGCGTGCGCCTGTTCGGCGGCACGCAGGACGTGGACCTCGCCTCGGAGGAGACAGGGCTGCCCGCGGAGCTGGAGGAGTTCATCTTCACCATCCGCGACAAGTACGCCTATCTCTATCAGTAAACACCGAATACCGTCTGGGGAGGCTTCCGCTGTGAAGCCTCCCCTGTTTTGTCCGCTGATGTTCACAAATTCCTGTGGATATTTGGCAGAAGTTGTGCTATGATATGGGCAATGATATTATGGCAAAGGAGTGTGGCTCCATGAAAACTCTGCTGCGCGGCGGCTTTGTCGTCACGGGCAAGGGCTCCCACCGGGCGGACGTGCTCATCGACGGCGAGACAATCGAGGCAATCGGGCACGTGCTCTCGCGCGCGCCGTGGGACACCGAGGTCGTGGACGTGAGCGGCTGCTATCTCTTCCCCGGCTTTATCGACGCGCACACGCACTTCGACCTGGACGTGTGCAACACCACCACCGCCGACGACTTTGACAGCGGGACCCGCGCCGCCATCCGCGGCGGGACGACCACAATCATCGACTTCGCCTGTCCCAACAAGGGCGAGACGCTGCACCATGGGCTGCAGCTCTGGCACGAGAAGGCCGACGGCAGATGCTGGTGCGACTACGGCTTCCACATGACCATCGACGACTGGAACGCCGACATCGAGGGCGAGCTGGACGACATGTTCGCCGCGGGCATCAGCTCGTTCAAGATGTACCTCACTTACCCCGCGATGCTGCTGCCGGACCGCGCGCTGTATGAGGCGCTGGTCGCCCTGCGCAAGCGCGGCGGCGTGTGCGGCTTCCACTGTGAGAACGCGGGCGTCATCGACGCGAAGATAGCCGAGCTCAAGGCGGCGGGACTGTCGGACAAGGTCTTCTCCCACCCGCTCTCGCGCCCGGACTATCTGGAGGCGGAGGCGGTGGGGCGCATCCTGCGCATCGCCGAGGCGGCGGACGCCCCCGTCATCCTCGTCCACACCACCAACCGCGCCTCGCTGCAGGAGGTGGACGCGGCGCGCAAACGCGCCCAGACCGTCTACGTGGAGACCTGCCCGCAGTACCTGCTGCTGGACGATTCCGTGTACTACGACGCGGACTGGGCGGAGGCGGCAAAGTACGTCTGCGCGCCTCCGATTCGCAAAAAGGAGGACGCGGCGGCGCTCTGGCGCGCCCTGCGGCGCGGCGACATCCAGACCGTCTCCACCGACCACTGCTCCTTCACCGCCGCGCAGAAGGACATGGGACGCGACGATTTCACAAAGATTCCCGGCGGGCTTGCGGGTGTGGAGACCCGCGGCGAGCTGATTTACACCGGCGGCGTGGCGGCAAAGCGCATCTCCCTCTCCGCCATGTGCCGCGCCCTGTGCGAGAACCCCGCGAAGCTCTACGGGCTCTATCCCCGCAAGGGCGTCCTTGAGGCGGGCAGCGACGCGGACATCGTGGTCTATGACCCGAAGGCGGACCATGTTCTGCGCGGTGCGGAGCTGGCGAGCCGGGCGGGCGTCACGCCGTTCGAGGGCTTCCGCACCAGCGGCTCCGTGCGCGCGGTGTATCTGCGCGGCACGCTGGCGGTGGAGCGCGGCGAGGTCGTCGGCGGTCAGAACGGACAATATCTCGCGCGCGGCAAGTGCGCGTTGTAAGGAGTGACGGACATGGTAACTTGGAAATATCTGATGCTGGCGCAGTACCCGGCACTGGCGCTGCTGGCGGTGCTGTTTCTCATTGACTATCTGCTGGTGCGCAAGCGCTCCGCCGTGCGGTCCGTGTTCTCGGTGCTGCTGTTCGGCGTGTCGCTGGCGGCGTCGGTGCTCTTCGCCTTTCTCGGCGTGCACTATGCGTACTGGCAGTTCAGCGAGCTGCTCTCCCTCGACTTTGCCAGTTGGCTGGGCGTGGTGCTGGTGCTGCTTCTGATGGTCGTGCACTTCGTGCACAGCGCGGAAAAGCGGCACAGCCACAAGGTGATGGAAAAGGAACTGCGCCGCGCCGCGCAGGAGCGTGACAACGCCGTGGCGCAGGCGGAGGAGGCCGGGCGCGCGGCGGCACGGCAGGCGCACGAGGAGGGACGGCTGCAGGCGCGCCAGGAGGTCGCGGCGGAACGCCTTGCCA
>JAILRK010000125.1 GCA_024698225.1 Oscillospiraceae bacterium
ACTTCGTGCTCGCGCTGGAGTACGGCATGCCCCCCACCGGCGGGCTCGGCTTCGGCATCGACCGCTGCGCCATGATGCTCTGCGGCACCGACTCCATCCGCGACGTGATTCTCTTCCCCACGATGAAGCCGCTGGACTGAGGGCGGAGCGCACATTGTAATAATTTGGAGGAGTTGCCATGAAAAAAGCAATGTTGATTGCTGAAATCCCGAATGCGTTCCGACCAGAGCCGCTTGGTGACGAGGATATGGAGAAGTTCTATGAGCCCACCATGTCTGTGCGCACGGGAGAGGATTATGATTCTCCCATTGATGATATTTATGATCGCTGCTGTGAGCCGAGGGCGCGGAACGCCTCTCTGCTGATGGGTCACATGGGCTGTGGCAAGAGCACGGAGCTGACCTGTCTGGCGGAGCGCCTGCGCAGCGTGGGCTACCCCGTGGCAATCATATTCTGTGATCGGGAGCTGGACGGCGAGAATAAGACCTTTCCCGACGTGATGATTTTGATGGCGGACGCGCTGCTTCAACTGGCGCAGGAAAACAAATGCGCCTTGAACAGGGACGACCTTGAAACGATCCGGACGTTTTGGACGGCGTCCATCGAAAAAGAGGATATCATTTTTGACGGAACGGATCTGACGGTGCAGGCGGAGGCGGGTGTGGGCGCGCCGAAGCTGCTCGGCGGGCTTATCAAGCTGTTTGCCAATCTGAAAACCAGCCTGAAATACAATGAAGAGAGCCGAACCGTTTACCGCGAACAAATCGTCAAATACAACAGCCAATGGCTTGGCGCGATGAACCGTATCGCAGACCAAATCACGAGACAGGACGGCAAGCAACCGATCCTTATTTTTGAGGATTTGGACAAGGGGGACACTTGGAACGTGTTCAGTGGGCACGGTCGGCAATTGACCGGCGTGAGTTTCCCCGTCGTCTACACCTTTCCGATTGCGTACTTTTACAGTCCGAATTTCGCCGAGATGGAGAGCTTTTTCCAAATCAACCATCTGCCGATGATAAAGACCAGAACCATTGACGGGAACCCGTATGCGGAGGGCATCGCGGCAATCCGCGCCATTGTGGGGCGGCGCGCCGAGCTTGCGCTGTTCGAGGACGGCGTACTCGACGAGCTGATCGACAAGACAGGCGGCTGTCTGCGCCACCTGTTTTACGCAATCAGCAAGGCAGCAAGATGGACCGAACGGAAGCGTGAAACGCAAATCAGCATGGCGCTTGCCAAGCGCGCGCTCTATGAGATCAGGGACAGCCTCAGCGCGCGCATCGATGGAAAGCGGAAGCAGGACGATTTTCTTGTGGAGGTCTACTCGGGCAACCACACGGAAATCACCGACCACGACGAGCTTCTGAATATGATGAAGGCGCTGACGGTGCTCGAATACAACGGACAGCGCTGGTACAACGTGCATCCGCTGATTGAGGAGTACCTGCGCGACATCGGCAAGCTGCCCCCAAAAAAGACCAATGAAGGATAACGTTTTTGGCTACGAGAGCCTCACTTGGATCATCGAGCAGTCGGAGGATGGGCTGTATGTGGCGACGGCGACGCCGCGGATGCAGCGGGAAATCGCCTCGCACTACAGCAGCGCCGACGTTTGCGTCTACGACTACAGTACGGACGTCAAGCCGTTCACGTTCTCCGTCCCCGCGCGGCTGTTTCGGGACAATCCCGACAAGCGCGCGTATTTCCTGCTGAACGTGCAGCTTTCCCTGCTGGACGAGAATGGACAGTTCGACGACGTGCTGCTGGAACGCCTGAACTTCTGCCGCGATATGTTCGCGCGGGAGAAGAAGAGCGTCGTCTTCTTCATGACCGAGGAGGCGGCGCGCCAGCTCAATCGAAAGGCGTATGACTTCCACTCCTATATCCGGCTGTTCCTCGACTTCGAGGATGATTCGCCGGACGAGGCGGTGCTCATCAAGCTGCCGGAGACCCTGCCCGACCGCAGCGTCGGCGTGGCGCCGCCGGAAATTGACTTCGGCAAGCCCCGCAACGCCCTGCTGGCGCAGGCGATTGCCCTGCGAAACCGCGCGAAGCAGTTTTTTGGCGACGGACGCTATCGGGACGCCGAGACCCTGCTCAGGGGCGCGCTGGACATCCGCGAGCGCCTGCTCGACAAAGAGCACCCGGACGTCGCCGCCGCGCTTCACGCCCTGGGCAAGACCTATGAGAAGATGGGCCGCTATGACGAGGCACGCGCGGCGCTGCAGCGGGCGCTGGACATCCGAACACACACCCTCGGCGAGCGCCACCCCGACACCGCCGCGAGCTGTGACAGACTCGCCGCGGTCTATCGGGACAGAGGCGAGTACGACCGGGCGCTGGCGCTGTTCCAAACGGCGCTGAGCATCCGGGAGCAGGTGTTCGGCACGGAGCA
>JAILRK010000138.1 GCA_024698225.1 Oscillospiraceae bacterium
TCGTTCGCCAGCAGCTCCGCGCCGGTGCCCTGCAAGGTAATCCTGCCGGTCTCCAGCACGTAGGCGAGGTCTGCGGTCTTGAGCGCCATGTTGGCGTTCTGCTCAATGAGCAGGATGGTCACGCCCTGACGGTTGATTTCGCGGATGATGTCGAAGATGCCCTGCACCACCAGCGGCGCGAGGCCGAGGGAGGGCTCGTCCATCATCAGCACCTTCGGGCGGGACATCAGCCCGCGCCCGACCGCAAGCATCTGCTGCTCGCCGCCGGAGAGCGTGCCCGCCAGCTGCCAGGAGCGCTCCTCCAGACGCGGGAACAGCTCGTAGACCCACTGGATGTCCTTCTGAATCCCGTCCTTGTCCTTGCGGAGATACGCGCCCGCCTTGAGGTTTTCAAGCACGGTGAGGTTCGCAAACACGCGGCGTCCCTCCGGCACCTGCGCGATGCCCGCCTCAAGAATCTTGTTGATGGGCTTGCCCAGCAGCTCCGTGCCGTCGTAGGTGATGGAGCCGCCGCTTGCCTTGACAAGTCCGGAGATGGTGCGCAGCGTGGTGGATTTGCCCGCACCGTTCGCGCCAATCAGCGTGACAATCTTTCCGTCCGGCACCTCGAGGCTGATGCCGCGCAGCGCCTGAATGCCGCCGTAGGCGACCTGGAGGTTTTCGATTTTAAGCATCCTCTTCCACCCCCAAATATGCGTCGATGACGCGCTGGTCGTTCTGGATGACCTCCGGCGTGCCGCTTGCAATCAGCTTGCCGAAGTCAATGACGTAAATCCGGTCGGAGATGTCCATGACCAGGTCCATGTGGTGCTCGATGAGCAATATGGTCATGTCGAAGTCCTTGCGGACACGGGCGATAAACGCGGTCAGCTCGTCCGTCTCCTGCGGGTTCATGCCCGCCGCCGGCTCGTCGAGCATCAGCAGCTTCGGCTGCGTGGCGAGCGCGCGGGCAATCTCGAGGCGGCGCTGCTTGCCGTAGGGCAGACTGGTCGCCAGCTCGTCCTTCACGTCGGTGAGTCCGACGATTTCCAGCAGCGCCGCGACCTCGGCGCGCTGCTTCGCCTCCTCCGCGCGGTTGAAGCGGAAGGTGGCGGAGAACACGTTGGACGTGCGCAGCATGTGCTTGGCAATCAGCACGTTGTCGAAGACGGTCTGCGTCTTCCACAGGCGGATGTTCTGGAAGGTGCGTGCCATGCCGAGCGCCGTGATTTTGTCCGGCGTGGGGTTGAGCACCGGCTGCCGGGCGAACTTCTCCGCCTCCGCGCCCTTGTAGGCCTTTTTCATCTTGCCCTGCGGATGGTTGCGGACGATGGGGCTGCCAAGGAAGCTGACCTGACCGTTGGTCGGCTCATAGACGCCGGTGATGGTGTTGAACGCGGTGGTCTTACCCGCGCCGTTGGGTCCTATCAGGGCGACAATCTCGCCCTTGTTGATTTCCATGCTGAGGTTGTCCACGGCAACGACGCCGCCGAACTGCATGGTGATGTTTTCCAGCTTCAGCACATTCTCGCTCACTTGGCCTCGCCTCCCTTCTTCGCCGCTTTCTTGCGCGGTCGGAACAGGTCGGGCAGCTCACGGTCACCCATAATGCCCTTGCGGAAGAACAGCACGACCACCATGATAATCACCGAGACAATCGCCATGCGGAACCCGTTCTTGAAAATCGGCGAGCTGATGCCGAGGAAGGTGCCGGAGTCGAGGCCGCGCAGCAGCCACTCCAGCCCCGCGATGTAGAGGAAGCTCGTGATGATGGAGCCGGTGATGGAACCGATGCCGCCCATGACAACGACCAGCAGAATCTCATAGGTCATCGCGCTCTTGAAGCTCAGCGCCTGCACCGTGCCCATGTACATCGCCAGCATGCCGCCGCCGACGCCGGCGAAGAACGAGCTGATGATGAACGCCATGCGCTTGTGGTGTGCGAGATTGATGCCCATCGCCTCCGCGGCGACCTCATCGTCTCGGATGGCCATGAAAGCGCGCCCGTAGGTCGAGTTGACCAGCAGCAAAATGACCGCGATGAACACGCCGACGAGGAGGATGTACGCCGCCGCGCCGCCGATGTCCGGATAGTTCTTGAGCAGGTTGGAGCCGTTGGTCAGCGGTCCGAGCGCGTTCCACTGGAAGAACGCGCGCAGAATTTCAGCGAAGCCCAGCGTGGCGATGGCAAGATAGTCGCTTTTGAGACGCAGCACCGGCAGACCAATCAGATAGGCGCACAGCGCCGTCAGCAGTCCACCGAAGAGCAGCGCGCAGAGCATGCCGACGACGGGACCGACCGTGCCGCCGAGGAAGCCGGAGAAAAACTCCGGCAGCGAGAACTGCACGATGCCGCCGTCAAAATACTGATAGACGCCCGCGCGCTTGGCGACGGGAATGCAGAGAATCGCATACGAGTACGCGCCGAGGAGCATGAAGCCCGCCTGACCAAGCGAAAACAACCCGGTAAAGCCGTTGAGCAGGTTCATGCTGACCGCAACGAGCGAGTAGACGCAGGCCTTCTTCACGACCTTGATGGCAATGTGGTAGCTCGGCAGCGAGGCGTCGAGCACGAACGCGCCGACGAGCACGGCGAGCAGAATGAGCGCCGTCAGAAGATATTCGCGTTTTATGGTTTTCATCGTCGCACCCCCTTATACCTTGTCGGTGACCTTCTCACCGAACAGGCCGGTGGGACGGACGCAGAGCACGACAATCAGCAGCGCGAAGGTGAACGCGTCCGAGAAGGTGGAATAGCCGATGCCCTTAATCAGCTCCTCGGAGATGCCAATCAAAAACGCGCCGACCACCGCGCCGGGGATGGAGCCGATGCCCCCGAACACCGCCGCCACGAATGCCTTGAGTCCCGGCATACCGCCGGAGGTGATGGCAACGGAGGGATAGTTCGTGAAGTACAGCATCGCGCCGACGGCGGCGAGGAACGAGCCGACCACGAAGGTCATGGAGATGACGCTGTTGATTTTAATGCCCATGAGCAGTGCCGTTTCAAAGTCCTTGGACACGGCGCGCATGCCCATGCCGATTTTCGTGTGGTTGATGAAATACACCAGCGCCGCGACGAGCACCGCCGTCAGCACCGGCGTGACCAGCGTGACGCGCTTGGTGGATTCCCCGAAGACGGTCACGTTTTCGGAAATCCAGGGAATGGCGTTCGTGACAGGCTGGGGCAGACCGCCGGTGAAGTAGAACGCAAGGTTCTGGATGAGATAGCTCACACCGATGGCGGAAATCATCAGCGACATGCGCGGCGCGCTGCGCAGCGGCTTGTATGCCGCGCGCTCAATCACGAAGCCGAGCGCGACCGTGAGGAGCAGCACCAGCGGGATGGCGAGATACATCGGCAGCGTTGCAGAGGAATAGACCATGATGAGTCCTGCGACCATGAACACGTCGCCATGCGCGAAGTTAATCAGGCGCAGAATGCCGTAAACCAGGGTATAGCCGATGGCAATCAGCGCGTACTGACCGCCGACGGAGACCCCGTTGATTAAATAGGGAAGCAATCCTTGCATGATGGGGCGCTCCTCCCTTTCTCAGAAACTTCAAAAAAGAGGGCCTGCCTCTCTTTTGAGATAAACTCGCTGCGCGCAGGCGCGGCTGCGAGTGCCGTTCATTGCGGCGCAGACCCGCCGGAAGTCGGGCCTGTGCCTCCCCGCACAAAAGCGGAAAAGGAAGTCCCGGCGAAGGCGAAGGCCTCGCCGGGACCTCGAATGCTTAGCGTTGTGTCACTCAGTTGACGCCCTGAATGGTGACGAAGTCCCAGGCACCGGTCTCGGTGTTTGCGGTCTTGATGTAGGCGGCGTCGCGCTTGGCATCGCCAATCTCATCAAAGGCAATCTCGCCGGACACACCGGTGTAGTGGACGCCGGGCAGCGCCGCAAGAACGGCGGAGGGCTCGGTGGAGCCGGCAGCCTTGAGCGCCTCAAGCGCGGTGAAGTAGGCGTCATAGCCCATGGCGGTGACAGCGGAGACCATGTCGTTGCCGCCGTTGTTGGTCTTGGCGTCGGCGTTGGCGTTGATCCACTCCTTGATGCCGCTGTCGAACTCGGCGTTGCCGCCCTCCTGATAGAAGGTGGTGATGTCCACGGTGACAGCCTTGCCCTGCGCGCTCTCAACGACCATGTTGTTGTCCCAGGTGTCGGAGCCGAGCAGCGTGCCCTCGAAGTTCTGCGCGGAGGCAGCCTCGATGATGAGCTGCGCGTAGTTGGTGGAGACGGGGGCGAAGATGACGCCCGCGCCCTCCGCCTTGGCGTTGTTGATGTAAGAGACGAAGTTCGCGCTGCCCTCAGGGAAGTCCTCGTTCTTGACCGTGCCGCCGAGCGCCTTGAACGCCTCGGTGAAGTAGTAGACGAGGCCCTGGTCATAGTCGCTGCCGAGCATTGCCAGCGTATAGGCGCTGGTTACGCCAAGGGTGTTGTAAGCGTAGTTGGCAAGGACCGTACCCTGGAACGGGTCGAGGAAGCAGATGCGGTAGTACACGTCGCAGTCGGAGGTCACCTGCGGGTTGGTGCAGGTGACGCCGATGGCCGGCACGCCCGCCTCCGCGAAGACCGCGCCGCCCGCCATGGACACGCCGGAGCCGTAGGAGCCGAGGACGACGGACACGTCGCGGTTCATCAGCTCAGCCGCCGCGGAGGGACCGTTTTCCGCCGTGGTCCGGTTGTCGACAATCTCCAGCTTGACCTCATAGGTCTTCCCGCCGATTTCGACGGTGGGCTGCACATAGTTGGCATACTGCATGCCAAGGATTTCCTGCTTGCCGCCCGCACCGTTGTCGCCGGTCTGCGGCTCGAACACGCCGATTTTGACGACGCCGCCGCTCTCGTCCGCCGCAGGGGCGCTGCTCGACGCGGTGTCAGCGCTCTTCCCGCCGCAGGCGGCGAGCGCAAATACCATGGCAAGCGCAAGAACCAATGCAAGTATCTTTTTCATAGTTTTCCATCCTTCCTTTCTCACCTGCGCGCCACAGAATACTGTGGTGCGCGATTGTACATACTATATCCGAAACAAAATGCGCTGGCAAGGGGCAAAAACAACGGATTTTTCCCCTTGCCAGCGCGTTTGCAGCGCAAGTATCAATTTTCTTTGTCCGCGTTCGACGGACAATTGCCCTCAGTTCTGCGTCTTCGGCAAATCCTTGTCCTCTGCAGGCGGACAAATGTTCTTGTCGGATTGCACAAAAACCGCTTCAAACTCCTCGGCGCTCATGGTTTCGCTGCGCAGCAGGAATTCCGCCACGGCTGTCAGCTTGTCGCGGTCGCGCGCAAGAATCTGCTCGCAGCGCCGGTACGCCTCATCGACGATGCGCTTGACCTCGGCGTCTATCTGTGCGGCGACCGCCTCGGAATAGCCCTTTGAGCGCGCCATCTCGCGTCCGATAAAAACCTCGTCGTGCCCCGACTCGAACGAGACCGTGCCCAGCGTCTCGCTCATGCCGTAGACCGTAACCATTCGCCGGGCAATCCGGCTGGCGCGCTGGATATCGTTGGACGCACCGGTGGACACGTCGCCGAGCATCATCGCCTCCGCCACGCGTCCGCCAAGCAACGAGACAATCTCCTCCTCCATCTCCCGTTTGGAGCGGAAGGAGCGGTCCTCCTCCGGCAGCGAGATGGTCATACCGCCCGCCTGACCGCGCGGGATGATGGTGATGCGGTGGACAGGGTCGTG
Source organism: Oscillospiraceae bacterium (assembly GCA_024698225.1). Lineage (GTDB taxonomy): Bacteria > Bacillota > Clostridia > Oscillospirales > Oscillospiraceae > Hominicoprocola. Next base: position 5,671 of record JAILRK010000138.1, read on the forward strand.
CGTGGGCAGGGCGCGCATGACAACGGCGTGACCCGCCTCGTGGTAGGCGGTGAGTCTGCGCTCCTGCGGCGTGACGACGCGGCTGCGCTTCTCGGGACCGGCGATGACCTTAATCTCCGCCTCGTCGAACGCCGCGGCGTTGATAAGCTTTTCGCCGCGCCGCGCCGTGAGCAGCGCCGCCTCGTTGGCGAGGTTTTCGAGGTCCGCGCCGGTGAAGCCCGCGGTGGCGCGCGCCACCTGCTTAAGGTCGACGTCCTCGGCCAGGGGCTTGCGGCGGGTGTGAAGCCTCAGAATGTCCTCGCGCCCCTTGACGTCGGGCAGCCCGACGTAGACCTGGCGGTCAAAGCGCCCGGGGCGCAGCAACGCAGGGTCAAGGATGTCGGCGCGGTTGGTCGCCGCCATGACGACGACGCCCTCGTTCGTGCCGAAGCCGTCCATCTCGACGAGCAGCTGGTTGAGCGTCTGCTCGCGCTCGTCGTGTCCGCCGCCGAGGCCCGTGCCGCGCTGGCGGCCCACGGCGTCAATCTCGTCGATGAACACGATGGCATGTCCGCATTTTTTCGCCTGCTCGAACAGGTCGCGCACGCGCTTGGCGCCCACGCCGACGTACATCTCCACGAAGTCCGAGCCGGAGATGGAGAGGAACTCCACGCCCGCCTCTCCCGCAACGGCACGGGCGAGCAGGGTCTTGCCCGTGCCGGGAGGCCCGACGAGCAGCACGCCCTTCGGAATGCGCGCGCCGAGCTCCGTGAAGCGCTCCGGCTCACGCAGGAAGTCCACCAGCTCCTGCAGCTCCTCCTTCTCCTCGTCCGCACCTGCCACGTCGTCAAAGGTCGCGGCGCGCGTCGCGTCGCGTCCGCGCTCCACCGCGGCGCTCCCAAAGCGGGAGAGCTCGGTTCCGCCGCCGTTGCCGCCCCCGGCGCGGGCGGAGAGCAGATACCAGATGACGAGGACGCCCAGCACCGCGGCAACGTAGGGCAACACCACCAGGTAGCTCTGCGTGCGTCCGCCGCGGTAGTCATAGTCCTTGAGAATGCCCGCCGCGTACTGCTCCTCAATCAGCGGCTTGAGGTCCTCGTAGAAGAGCGCCGCGTCGGGGATGTCCTTGACCAGCGTCTTGTCCGTGTTCCCCTCACCGCGCAGCCGAAGCGTCAGACGCGTGTCGACCAGGGTGAAGGACTCCACCTGCTCCTGTTCAAACAGTGCGCGGACCTGCGCATAGGAGGGCTGCTCCGCGCGCGGCTGGTTCAGATACCCGGCAAGCACAAGCGTTGCCAGCAGCACCGCCAGCAGGTAGCTTGCGTTCGGGCGTCTTTTCTCCGGTGTCAAACGCCGCGCCCCCTTTTGTCACTCATAGATTTCCGGCTTCAGCACGCCGACGTAGGGCAGGTTGCGATACTGCTGCCGATAGTCCAGGCCGTAGCCGACGATGAACTCATTGGGCACCTGGAAGCCGACGTAGTCCGCCTTGATGGGCTTCTCGCGGCGCTCCGGCTTATCGAACAACGTCACGATGGTCACGCTGGCGGCGCCCTTCGTCATAAAATACTGCGTGAGGAAATACAGCGTGTTGCCGGAGTCGAGGATGTCCTCCACCACAATCAGGTCGCGCCCGGTGATGTCGTGACCGAGGTCGCGGGTAATCTGCACGTTGCCGCTGCTCTCCCGCGCGTTGCCGTAGGACGAGACGGCGATGAACTCAATCTCGCTTTTGATCTGGCAGGCGCGGATGATGTCCGCCATGAACAGGAAGCAGCCCTTGAGCACGCCCACAAACAGCGGGTTCCTGTCCTTAAACTCCTCGTAAATCTGACTGCCGAGCTCCTGTACGCGCGCGTGGATTTCCTCCTCGCTGTGGAGTACGCGCAGAATGTCCTGGTCCATCATACTGTTTGCCATGGTTTCTCCCTCTCGCTTTCGTTGTATTGTCATTGCGTGTTTCCTCAGGATTCTTTGATGCGCAACGCCAGCACGCCGCCCCGGCGCTCTGCCGCCACGCGGTGGGGCAGGTCAAGATGGCTGCCCTGCGGGCTGAGGCACAGTGCCGCTATGGCATCGTAATGCCGCGCGGTAAAGTCCCGCTTCCCTACGTCCAGCGCGTCCAGCAGGAGGCGCACCATGCGTGTGCGCAGCGCCTCCGGCGCGGCGGCTATCACGCGGTCAGGCACCGTGACCCGCACGGGGGAAAACGTCGCGCCGCCGGCGGCAAGCCGCTCCTGCGCCAGCGCGTCCAGATACGCGCTCTCGATGCGCAGTGTCTGCGCGGTCTGCGCCATGTGCAGCGCCGCGGCGGCGTTGACCCGGCTCAGGCGCGGCATAATCTCATGGCGCAGGTAGTTGCGGGAAAAGCTGTCGTCCAGATTCATCTCGTCGAGGCGGTGCGAAAGCCCGTGTTCGGCGGCGTACGCCTCAATCTCCGCGCGCGTGACGCCGAGAAAGGGGCGGATGTAAGGTCCCCGCATCGGCGCGATGCCGCCCAGACCGCTGCGCGCGCCGCGCACGAGCTGGAACAGCAGCGTCTCGGCATTGTCGTCGGCGTGGTGGGCGGTGGCAATCCGGCTTGCGCCAATCTCCGCCGCCGTGTGCTCCAAAAAGTCATAGCGCGCGGCGCGTCCCGCCTCCTCGGTGGACACGCCCAGCGTCCGCGCCAGCGCGCCGACGTCGCCGTGGCGGACGCAGAACGGGATGCCGCGCTGCGCGCAGAAATCGCGCACGAAGGCCTCGTCCCCGTCGGCGGCAGCGCCGCGCAAGCCGTGGTGCAGGTGTCCCGCCGCGACGCGCACGCCGCGCGCGTGCAGCCAGTGCAGCAGGGAGATCGAGTCCACCCCGCCGGAGACCGCCACAAGCACGCAGGCCCCCTCGGGCAGCATATCGAAGCGCCGCACCAGCGCCTCGGCGGCGTCCAGCCTCACCACGGTTCCTCATCCTCCTCATAGCGGCCCTCATAGGTCGAGAAGGTGGTGTACTCGGGCGACCAGGTGAGGTTGACCTTGCCGGTGGAGCCGTGGCGGTTCTTGGCGATGATGCACTCCGCCACGTTGCGCTGCTCGGAGTCATCCTTATAATAGTCGTCGCGATAGATGAACATGACCACGTCCGCGTCCTGCTCGATGGCGCCGGAATCGCGGAGGTCGGAGAGCATGGGGCGCTTGTCCTCACGCTTCTCGTTGGCGCGGGAGAGCTGCGAGAGACAGAGCACCGGCACGTTCAGCTCCTTCGCCATAATCTTGAGCATACGCGACATGTCGCTGACCATCTGCTGGCGGCTTTCGGCGCGCGCGCCGCCCTTGCCGCCCGCCGAGGTCATCAGCTGGAGATAGTCCACAACGACCAGCGCAAGGTTGTCGATGCGCCGGCACTTGGCGTTCATGTCCGCCACGGTCAGCAGCGGGTTGTCGTCAATGCGGATGTCCAGCGGGCTTAAAATATTGGTTGCGCTTGCGATGTTGTCCCAGTCCCGCTCGCTGAGGTTGCCCGTGAGCAGCTTGTTGCTCTGCACCGTCGCCTGATTGGAGAGGATGCGGGTGACGAGCTGCTCCTTCGACATCTCCAGCGAGAACACCGCCACCGCCTTGCCGCTGGACTTGGCGACGTTGAGCGCGATGTTGAGCGCAAGGCTCGTCTTGCCCATGCCGGGGCGCGCGGCCAGCAGCACAAGGTCACTGTTGCCAAAGCCCGCAGTCTTCTCGTCAATGGCGGAAAAGCCGCTGGGCAGCCCCGGCTGGGTCTGTCCGCCCGAAGCGGAGAGCTCCATCAGGTGGTCGAGCACGCTCTGCAGCACGGGGCCGATGCGCTCCATGTCCTGCGCGCTGCGCCCGCGGCGCACGGCATAGATTTTCTGCTCGGCGGATTCGAGCACCGTCTTCGCGCCGCCCTCACCCTCCTGCACGAGCGCCGTAATCTCGCTCGCCGCCATGGCGACGGCGCGCAGAATCGCCTTGTCCAGCACGATGTCCACGTACTCCAGCACGTTGGCGCTGGTCGGCGTGACCTCCATCAGCTCGGCAAGGTAGGCGCGGGTGGTGTTCGCGTCAAAGGTGCCGTTTCGCTCCATCTCCCCCACGACGGTCAGCGCGTCGATGGGACGGCTGTAGAGAAACATGGAGTAGATGGTCTCGAACACCTCACGGTTCTGGCGCAGGTAGAAATCCTCGGGGCGCAGCCGCTCCATCACGTCCTTGACGCAGTCCGCGTCAATGAGCATGGAGCCCAGCACCGCCTGCTCCGCCTCGAGGCTGTGCGGCATCTGGCGGTATAACAGTTCCTCATCCACGGCCATAACAGCCTGCCTCCCCCCTGCGTCGGTTCATTTGACCGCTTATTCCTCGACAACCTCGACCGAGAAGTTGACGCTGACCTCATAGCCAAGCTTCGCGCGGACCTCGTGCACGCCGAAGGTCTTGATGGGGTCGGCAACAATCTGCTGCTTGGCAATCTCCGCGCCGAGCTGCGCCGTCGCCGCCTCGGCAATCTCCTTGCCCGTGACAGCGCCGAAGAGTCTGCCGCCCGAGCCGCCCTTTGCCGCAATGCGAACGGTCTTGCCGCGCAGGGCGTCCGCCGCAGCGACGGCGGCAGCGCGGTTCTCCGCCTCTTCCTTGCGGCGCGCCGCCTCCTTGAGCTTGAGCGTGTTCATGGCGTCCGGCGTGGCGAGCACCGCGAGCTTGCGCGGCAGCAGGTAGTTGCGGGCATAGCCCTCCGCCGCCTCAATCATCTCGCCCTTCTTGCCTTTGCCGCGAATGTCCTCCAGCAAAATCACTTTCATGTCATTGTCCTCCTTGTTGGTTTTCTTATTCCTCTAAATATTCGTCGATGGCGTCCATCAGTCGTTTGCGCACGGCTTCGACCGTGCTGTTTTGCACCTGCGCGCCCGCAGTGGTGGAGTTTCCGCCGCCGCCGAGCTTCTCCATGATGAGCTGCACGTTGATTTCGCCGAGCGAACGCGCGGAGAGGTTCACCCCGTCGCCCCGCCGGAACAGCGCGAACGACGCGCGCACGCCCTGCAGCGTCAGCAGCTCGTCCGTTGCCTTGGCGGCGGTGACCCGGTCAATCTCCTCCTCCACGGCGGCGATGGCGATGTCGCGGCGGTACATCTCCGCGTGGCGGATGATGCTGTAGCGCTGAATCATCTCGTTCAGGTCACCCTGGAACAGGCGCGTCACGTCCGTCGTGTCCGCGCCGGCGCGGCGCAGGTACGCCGCCGCGTCAAAGGTGCGCCCGCCGGTGCGGCGCGTGAAGTTCTTCGTGTCCAGCACGATGCCCGCCAACAGCGCCTCCGCCTCCGCGCGCAGGATGTCCTTCGGCTCGCAGAGGTACTGCAGCAGCTCCGTCACCAGCTCCGACGCCGACGAGGCGTAGGGCTCATGGAAGTTGAGCGCGGCGTTTTCGATGTAGCTGGCGGCGCGGCGGTGGTGGTCGATGACCGCGACGCGGTTGCAGGCGTCCAGCAGCGCCTCCGCCTCCACAAAGTCCGGGCGGTTGGTGTCCACGACCACCAGCAGCGCGTCGGAGCGCGCCATGACGAAGGCGTCGCTGCCGCTGATGAAGGTGTCCTTGTACTCCGGCAGCGCGCGCAGCCGGGCGAGCACTGCCTGCGAGGAGTTGTCCTCCATATTGATGACAATCTGCGCGCGCTTGCCGCGCTTGCGCGCGATGCAGACGATGCCCACCGCGGCGCCCACGGCGTCCATGTCCGCGTTCTTGTGCCCCATGACAAAGACCTGCGCGGCATCCGAAATCAGCTCGCCCAGCGCGTTCGCCATGACGCGGGACTTGACTTTGGTACGCTTTTCCGACGCCTGCGTCTTGCCGCCGTAGAACTCGAAGTCCTGGCCGTTGCGCACGACGACCTGGTCGCCGCCGCGCGAGAGCGCCATCTCAATGGACAGCGTGGCATATTTGAACAGCGTGCTGAAATCCGGCGCGTCCCTGCCCACACCGATGGAGAGCGTGGCGGCGACGCCGTCCTCGGTGACGACCTCGCGCACGGCGTCGAGCACGGTGAACTTCCCCTTCACCATCTTCGTGTACGCCTCCTGCGTGGTGACGAGGAGATAGCGGTTGCGGTCCAGACGGCAGAACAGCGTCTCCGTGCCGTCGAGCCAGTTGTTGAGCTTTTCATCGACGCGCGCCAGCAACGCAGAGCGGGACGCCTCGGTGCCCGCCTTCATCAGCTCGTCGTAGTTGTCGAGCATGACGACGCCGACAATCGGCTTGTTCTTTTCGCTCTGCTCGCGCAGGGTGTCGGTTTCGGTCATGTCCAGCCAGTAGGTCGTGGCAAGCAGCGTGCCGCGCCGCGCCCCGCTCGGGTGGCTGAGCGTGCCGTACACCAGAAAGCGGCGGTCGTTGACGACGACGCGCTCAGGCGCCTCGCTCTTGCCCTGAAACAGCCATTGATACGAAAAAGACGGCAGCTCGCTGTCCACGTGGTTGTCAAAGAGGTCTTCCTTCAGGCCCGTGAGCGTGCGGAAGCGCTCGTTGCACCAGAGGATTTCCTGTGTGTCGGGGCGAAAGACCATCATGGCAATGGGCGCAGAGAGCATCGACGCCTTGTCCGCGCTGGTCATATCGTCGGTGACGTCGTCGATGTAGCGCAGGATTGCGTCGCGCCGCACCTTGCCCGTCTCCCGGAAATAGAAATACAGCGCCGCGACCATCAAAAGCTCCAGCACGCCGAGGAGGTTCTCCCCGGTGGCAAAGGCCGCCGCCGCAAACAGCAGCGCACACACAAAATAAAGCCGCATACTCGGCTCAGTCAGCTTCGTGATCCGTTTTGCCACCGTGACCACGCCCCCTTCTCCAGCGGATTTCGGCAATAGATAATATTAGTATAACACAAATGACCGGCAACGCACAAGACCTTTTTCGCCGCGCCTCAGGGAGGCAGGCGCCCGCGCCGTTGAGCGCCGCCGCGCACTGCGCGCGTGGCGGGGAACATGATTTACAGCGGGCTGCGGCAATTCTTCGATTGCCGCAGCCCGCTGTCGTTCGGTTCCGTTCGGTGTTTCGTTGTGTGGTTCAGAGAATGACCATCAGCACGGGGATGACCACAAAGCTCGCCAGGGTCGAGACCGCCGCGCCGCGGGCGGCAAACTGCTCGTCTGCGCCGTACTGCGCGGAGGCGACCACCGTCTGCGTCACGGTGGGCATGGACGCCTGCACGATAAAGGTGCTGCGCGCCAGCCCGTCAATCCCCATCACGCCGCACAGCAGCACAAAGAGCGCGGGGCCGAGCAGAAAACGGCAGGCAAGCGTCACCGAGAGGTCGCGGTCCAGGCGCAGCTTGTCCCAGCCCATCTCATAGATGATATAGCCGGTCAGAATCAGCGCCAGGGGCGAGACGACGTTGTTCATATAGCGCAGATAGGACATGAGGAAGCTGGGCAGGTGCACGTCCAGCAGCACGAGCGTGATGCCCGTGCACACACCCAGCACCGTCGGCGAGTGCAGAAACGCCAGCGACTGCCGCCAGGAGCCACCCCCCGCCTCGCCGCTGCGGCGGATGAGCCACATGGCAAAGGTCTGCGTGAAGCAGGTGCTGGCAAACCAGAAAAACATCACGTAGGGCACGCAGGCCTCGCCGAAGAGCTGCGTGCACATGGCGTAGCCGACGAACATCGAATTCGACAGGCTGCACATCACCATGAATACGCCGCGCCGCCGCTTGGGCAGCCGCAGCAGCCGTGCGAACAGATAGGACAGCGCAAACAGCGAGGCAATGCTGATGTACGGCACCGCCAGCAGCGACAGCGAGGAGCCCAGCATCTCGCGCGTCAGGTTGTTGCGCAGCCCGTAAATGCTCATGCAGGGCACCGCCATCGTGAGCAGAAACTTGCTGAGAAAGGTTTTGGTCTGCGCCGTCATCCAGCCCTGCTTCCCGCAAATCCAGCCCGTCGCCGTCAGCATCAGGATAATCATGACCGATGCGACGGCATGAAGAAACTCCGCCATGGTCCGCCTCCCTGTAGCAAATTAGATTATAATATGGTATATACCATGTCCGCACAGAGAAATCAAGCCCCGCGCGGAGGCAGGAAAACGCAGTGAATGCATACTTCGTAAGAAGCGACAAGGTTTTTTCTCCGCGTCCCAATTCTTTTGTATCATCGACCGATTGACGGACGGGCATTTTCGTGGTTTAATTTCGCTAATCAATATGTTGATAAAAATTAATGCACTCTTTGAGGAGGAGTTCAAAATGCAGATTAAAAACGAGTATCTCAACACTCTGATGGACCGCGTGATTGCGCGCGACCCCGAGCAGAAGGAATATCATCAGGCGGTGAGCGAGGTTCTCTATTCGCTCTCCCCTGTCGTGGACGCGCGGCCTGAGCTGATTACCGAGGGCGTGATGGACTGTCTGGTCGAGCCGGAGCGTCTGGTCAAGTTCCGTGTCCCCTGGGAGGATGACAAGGGCCAGTTCCACGTCAACCGTGGCTACCGCGTTCAGTTCAACAGCGCCATCGGCCCGTACAAGGGCGGTCTGCGCTTCCACCCCAGCGTCACGGAGAGCATCATCAAGTTCCTCGGCTTTGAGCAGACCTTCAAAAACAGTCTGACCGGTCTGCCCATCGGCGGCGGCAAGGGCGGCAGCGACTTTGACCCCAAGGGCAAGAGCGACGCCGAGGTCATGCGCTTCTGCCAGAGCTTCATGAACGAGTTGTTCAAGTACATCGGCGCGGACACCGACGTGCCTGCGGGCGACATCGGCGTAGGCGCGCGTGAGATTGGCTATCTGTTCGGGCAGTACAAGCGCCTGCGCAACGAGTTCACCGGCGTGCTGACCGGCAAGGGCCTTGCCTACGGCGGCAGCCTTGCGCGCACCGAGGCGACGGGCTACGGTCTGTGCTACTTCGCGAACAACCTGCTGCGCGACGCGGGCAAGAGCTTTGACGGCGCAACGGTGCTGATTTCCGGCTCCGGCAACGTGGCGCTCTACGCCTGCCAGAAGGCGCAGAGTCTGGGCGCCAAGGTCGTCGCCATGAGCGATTCCGCCGGTTACGTCTACGACCCCGACGGCATCAACTTCGAGCTGATGCGTCAGCTCAAGGAGAAGGAGCGCAAACGCATCAGCGCCTATGCCGAGGCACAGCCCGCCGCGAGCTATCACACCGGCTGCCGCGGCATCTGGACGATTCCCTGCGACATCGCGCTGCCCTGCGCGACGCAGAACGAAATTGACCTTGAGAGCGCGAAAACGCTGCTGAGCAACGGCTGCTATGCGGTCTGCGAGGGCTCGAACATGTCCTCCACGGCGGACGCCATCGACGCGCTGCAGGGCGCCGGGATTCTCTTTGCGCCGTCCAAGGCCTGCAACGCCGGCGGCGTGGCGGTCTCGGCGCTGGAGATGAGCCAGAACTCCATGCGCTTCTCCTGGACGTTTGAGGAGGTGGACAACCACCTGCGCCGCATCATGGACGAGCTCTACCACAACGTGGTCAGCTCCGCCGAGCAGTACGGCATGGCGGGCAACCTCGTCGCGGGTGCAAACATCGCGGGCTTCCTCAAGGTGGCGGATTCCATGCTGGCCTACGGTCTGGTGTAAGGAGGGCGCAGAATGAATCAATACGCAGAACGGGTGCTCTCCCGCCTGACGGAGCAGTACTTCAACGAGACGGAGTACCTGCAGTCTGTCCGCGCGTGGCTTGAGATGATTGACCCCGCACTGGACGACCCGCGCTATGAAAAGCTCGACCTGCTCACGCGCATGGTGGAGCCGGAGCGCATGGTCTCCTTCCTTGTCCCCTGGACGGACGACCAGGGCAACGCCCACACGAATCACGGCTGGCGCGTGCAGTTTTCCAGCGCCATCGGCCCCTACAAGGGCGGCCTGCGCTTCCACCCGGGCGTCAACGCCTCCGTGGTCAAGTTCCTCGGCTTCGAGCAGACCTACAAAAACGCGCTCACGGGCCTGCCCATCGGCGGCGCGTCCGGCGGCGCGGACTTCGACCCCCGCGGCAAGAGCGACCATGAGATTATGCGCTTCTGCCAGAGCTTCATGACCGCCCTCTACCGCTACATCGGCGCGGACACCGACGTGCCCGCCGGCGACATCGGCGTCGGCACGCGCGAGATTGGCTATCTGTACGGGCAGTACAAGCGCATCTGCGGCCGGGCGGAGAGCAGCGCGCTGACCGGCAAGGGCCTCACCTACGGCGGCAGCAAAATCCGTCAGGAGGCCGCCGGCGCGGGCGCGGTCTACTTCCTCGCGCGGATGCTTGAGCACCAGGGCGAGACAATCAGCGGCAAGCGCATCGCCGTATCCGGCTTCGGCAACATGGCGTGGGGCGTGTGCAAGAAGGCGGCGGAGCTGGGCGCAAAGGTCGTGACCGTCTCCGGTCCCGACGGATACGTTTACGATGAGAACGGCGTCGGCACGCCGGAGAAGCTCGCCTGCCTGACGGAGCTGCGCACAAGCGGCGCGGACCGCATCGCCCCCTATGCCGAGCAGTTCCCCGAAGCGGTGTTCTACGCCGGGAAAAAGCCCTGGGGGCAGGCAGTGGACGTCGCCATGCCCTGCGCGACGCAGAACGAGCTGGACGTGAGCGACGCGGTGCAGCTGATTGCCGGCGGCGTGAAGTACTACGTCGAGGCGGCGAACATGCCCGCCACGGCAGAGGCGCTCAAGCTGCTGCGGCTGAGCCCCAAAATCCTGACCGCCGGGTCCAAGGCGGCAGGCTCCGGCGGCGTGGCGGTGTCCGCGCTGGAGATGGCGCAGAACAGCATCCGCTACAGCTGGTCGCGCAAGGAGGTCGATGAGAAGCTGCACGGCATCATGAGCGGCATCTACGACGCCTCCGCCGCCGCGGCAGAGCGCTACGGCCTCGGCTACGACCTGATTGCGGGCAACGACATCGCCGCCTTCCTGAAAATCTCCGAGGCGATGATTGCACAGGGTCTCTGAGCGAACAAAAAACCGGCGGCATGCGTGCCGCCGGTTTTTATGCTTGCCTTTCCGTCCCGGGACGACTATACTGATACTGATTTCAAATCAAAACGATTGATTTGAAATCGCGCGTGCTCCGCACGCGCATGCCGCGCAGAGCGCGGCATGTCGTCTCATACGATACCTACGCGCCTGCGGCGCTATCAAAATGCTTTTCAAGCATTTTGATCAGGTATCCGTATGAAAAAACAATCGGAAGAAGGTGTGCCGCATGGCAAAGACAATCCAGGCTGCGCTGCTCGGCGCAGGTACCGTGGGCGGCGGCGTTTACCGCCTGTTGGAGCGCCGCAAGGGCGAGATGCCCGACAAAATCGGCGCGGAGCTGGTCATATCCAAAGTCCTCGTGCGCGACGCGACAAAGCCGCGCGCCGGCATTCCGGCGGAAAAACTGACCGAGCGCTTTGAGGATATCTTAAACGACCCCGACATCAGCATCGTGATTGAGCTGATGGGCGGCATTGACCCGGCAAAGCAGTACATTGAAGCGGCGCTTGCCGCGGGCAAGCACGTTGTGACCGCGAACAAGGACCTGCTGGCAGAGCACGGCTTCGCCCTTGCCCGGACCGCAGCGGAGCGGGGCCTCGACCTGCGCTTTGAGGCGTCGGTCGCAGGCGGCATTCCGATTCTGACGCCGCTGATGACCTGTCTGGAGGGCAACGACATCACCGAGGTCATGGGCATCGTCAACGGGACGACCAACTTCATTCTCACCGGCATGGCAAACGAGGGCATGGACTTTGCCGACGCGCTCAAAATGGCGCAGGAGCTGGGCTATGCCGAGGCGGACCCGACCGCCGACGTTGAGGGGCTGGACGCGGCGCGCAAGGTCGCGATTCTTGCCTCGCTGGCGTTCCACTCCAAGGTCACCTTCTCCGACGTGCCGGTCGAGGGCATCACCAAAATTCGCGCGAAGGACATCAGCTACGCCAAGGAGATGGGCTACGTCATCAAGCTCATCGGCATCGCGCGCAACACGGACGGCGAAATTGAGGTTGGCGTGTCGCCCATGATGCTGCCGAAGGCGCATCCGCTCGCCTCGGTCAACGGCTCGTTCAACGCGGTCTTCGTCCACGGCGACGCGCTGGATGACGCAATGTTCCAGGGGCGCGGCGCAGGCGAACTGCCGACGGCGAGCGCCGTGCTGGGCGACCTCATCGCGGTCTGCCGCGACATGCTTGCCAACTGCAGCGGACGCATCCGGATGAACCCCTACAAGGGCCTGCCGCTGCAGGCGCGCGGGAACGCCGCGCATCGCTTCTTCCTGCGCCTCAAGGTCGAGGACCGGCCCGGCATCCTCGCCAGCGTCGCCGGTGTGCTCGGCAACAACGGCGTCGGCATCAGCCAGGTCATCCAGAAGCAGCGCACGGAGGAGGTGGCGGAGATTGTCGTCATCACCGACCGCGTGGCAACGCGCCACATGGAGGATGCACTCGCCATCTTCCGCAGCATGTCGGTGATTCGCAGCATCTCCTCGGTCCTGCGTGTCTACAGCGGACAATAAACCCACGCAGCGGGGCATTCGCTCCGTTCCTCAGGCGGGTGTGGTTTCACCCGCCAAGGCCCTGCGGAACTGGAAGCGGAACAGAATGCCTGTGAATGTGACCGCGATGACATCCGCAATTGGCTCGGCCAGATACACGTCCAGCGCTTTGTTTTCCAGTATCCCAATGCCCGGAACGATATAAATGAGCGGAATCAGCAGCACAAACTTTCTTACGACCGCAACGATGATGGAACACGGCGCATTGCCAATGGACGTGAAGGTCAACTGGCAGGCGATCTGTATTCCGAAGAGAAACATTCCTGCGCAATAGATACGAAGTGCCCTTGCCGCATACTCGATGAGTATGGGGTCACCGCTGAATAAGCTGCCGAACAGGTCCGGGAACAGCATGATTGCAAGCCAGAGAAGCACGGAATACGTCATGCAGACCTTCAGGAGCAGTGAAAACGTCTCCCTGACCCGGTCGAGCTTGTTTGCTCCG
>JAILRK010000194.1 GCA_024698225.1 Oscillospiraceae bacterium
TGACTACAACCGCTGTCATGATTTCTTTGCCTCCGTCACCCAGGTCCTGCGCCGCATCGAGGGCGCTTACGCGCTCGGCATTCTCTGCGCCGACAATCCGGACTGCATCATCGCCGCGCGCAAGGACACGCCGCTGCTGATTGGCTTCGGCGAGGGGGAGAACTTCATCGCCTCGGACGTGACGGCACTTTTGCCTTACACCCGCGATGTCGTCTACATGGACGACGGCGAAACCGCCATCCTCACGCGCGAGAGCGTGCAGGTGTTCGATGCGCTGCAGCAGCCAATTGAAAAGGAGCACCATCACATTGACTGGGACGTGACCGCGGCGGAGAAGGGCGGCTACCCGCACTTCATGCTCAAGGAGATTTTCGAGCAGCCCGACGCGCTCAGCCGTGCCATCTCTCCGCGCATCCGCGACGGGCGCGTCGCGCTGGACGACATGAAGCTGACGGCGGAGCAGATACGCGCGTTTGAGCGCATCTACATCGTTGCCTGCGGCTCGTCCTATCACGTCGGCATGGTGGGCAAGTACAACCTTGAGCACCTGACGCGGCGCAGCATTGAGGTCTGCCTTGCCTCGGAGTTCCGTTACAGCGACCCCATCGTGAATGAGCGCACGCTGGTCATCGTCATCAGCCAATCCGGCGAGACGCTGGACACCATGGCGGCACTGCGTGAGGCGAAGGCGCGCGGGGCGTACGTCCTCGCCATCGTGAACGTGGTCGGCTCGTCCGTGGCGCGGGAGGCGGACGACACGCTTTACACCTGGGCGGGACCCGAGATTGCCGTTGCCACGACGAAGGCGTACTCGACGCAGCTTGCCGTGCTGAACATGATTGGGCTGGCATTCGGCGAGGCACTGGGCACCGTGGACAAGGCGGAGTACGACAGGGCGGTGCAGGAGATGGAAAAGCTGCCGGAGCTGGCAAGGCGCGTGCTCTCCCGCTACGATGACATTCAGGAGTACGCCGCCTCCCACTTCAACCACAGCTCCGTGTTCTACATCGGGCGCAACCTCGACTATGCGCTCGGTCTGGAGGGCTCGCTGAAGATGAAGGAGATTTCCTACATCCACTCCGAGTCCTATGCCTCCGGCGAGCTGAAGCACGGCACCATCTCGCTCATTGAGGACGGCACGCTCGTCGTGGCGCTGGGAACCTACGGCAGGCTCTTTGACAAGGCAATGAGCAACGTGATTGAAGTCAAGGCGCGCGGGGCAGAGGTGCTGGCGCTGACGACCGAGAGCCGCCGCGATGCGATGGCAAAGGTCGCCTCCACGGTGCTGACCGTGCCGGACACGATTGACCTGCTGCTGCCGAGCCTCGGCATCATCCCGCTGCAGCTGTTTGCCTATTACGTCGCGCTGCAGCGCGGCTGTGACATCGACAAGCCGCGCAACCTGGCAAAATCCGTCACGGTGGAATAAATTGGAATAAAAAAGATGGGTGGTTCACGGAAAACCACCCATCTTTTTTTATTTTTGGTATTCAAACTGCAGGCCGTAGAGGTCCACGGTGTCGCCGTCCGTGACGCCCTGCTCCTCCAACCGGCGGAACACGCCGTTGTCGCGCAGCGCCTTGTCAAAGAACATCCGGCTCTCGTAGTCGGAGAAGTTGACGTTTGCCATCAAGTGCTCCAGCCACTTGCCGGAGACGTACCACACCTCGTCCACGTGCTCAATCTCCAGCGGCTCGTCCGCCTCGATGACCGGCGGCTTCGGCACGTAGGTCGGCTCGTACACGGTCACGGGCGGCAGCTCCGCAAGCTTTGCCGCGATGGCCTGCACCAGCTCGCGCGTGCCGGTGTGGCTGGCGGCGGAGAGCGCGAAGAGGGGATAGCCCAGCGGCGCGACGTGCGCGCGCAGCGCGTCCAGCAGGCTCTCGTCCGCCATGATGTCGGTCTTGTTTGCCACGACGAGCTGCGGCCGCTTGACAAGCTCCGGCGACCACTGCGCAAGCTCGGCGTTGATGGCGTCAAAGTCCGCGACGGGGTCGCGCCCCTCGCTGCCCGACACGTCCACCACATGGACGAGCAGGCGGCAGCGGTCCACGTGGCGCAGGAAATCGTGGCCGAGACCCGCGCCCTCGCTCGCGCCCTCGATGATGCCGGGAATGTCCGCGAGGACGAAGCTCGTCTCCTCGTTCACGTAGACCACGCCGAGATTGGGGAAGAGCGTGGTGAAGTGATAGTTGGCGATTTTCGGCTGGGCCTTGCTGACGACGGACAGCAGCGTGGACTTTCCGACGTTCGGGAAACCGATGAGCCCTACGTCCGCCAGCAGCTTCAGCTCCAGCACGACGTCGTGCGCTTCGCCCTCCAGCCCCGCCTTGGCAAAGCGGGGCACCTGACGGGTCGGCGTGGCAAAGTGGGCGTTGCCCCAGCCGCCGCGCCCGCCCTTGCAGAGGACAAAGGGCTCGCCGTCGGACATGTCGCGGATGATGTCGCCGCTCTCCGCGTCGCGCACCAGCGTGCCGCGGGGCACGCGGATGACCAGCGGCCTGCCGCCCCTGCCGTTTCTGCGGGAGCCCTGACCGTCCGCGCCGTTCTCCGCGATGTATTTGCGCTTGTAGCGGAAGTCCATCAGCGTGGACATGTTGTCGTCCACCTGCAGGACGATGTTTCCGCCCGCGCCGCCGTCGCCGCCGTCGGGACCGCCCGCCGCGACGTATTTCTCGCGGTGGAACGCGACGGCGCCGTTGCCTCCTTTGCCTGCGCGCACGCTGATGCGCGCGGTGTCGATGAATGCTGCTGCCATGTTTGTTTCTCCTGTGACGGTAGTGTGTGCAGATGAATGGGAAAAAACCCCGAGCCGCAGCTCGGGGTTTTCAATCTCTTACTGCTCAGCGGGGTAGACGCAAGCCTGCTTGCGGTCCTTGCCGAGACGCTCGAAACGGAGCACGCCGCTCTCCTTGGCGTAGAGCGTGTCGTCGGAGCCGATGCCGACGTTCATGCCCGGATGGATGCGGGTGCCGCGCTGGCGAACGAGAATGTTGCCCGCGAGAACGTACTGACCGTCGGCGCGCTTGAGTCCGAGACGCTTGGACTTGGAGTCGCGGCCGTTCTTGGTCGAACCCATACCTTTTTTATGGGCGAAAAACTGAAGACCGATGTTCAGCATGATTCGATGCCTTCCTTTCTGCAGAATCGGGAGGCTCAAGCCTCCAAAACTTCGACGTTGTCCGGATATTCGTCGTGTAGCTCCGCGAAGTAGAGCATCAGCCCGGACAGGAGACCCTGCACGGCGTGCTCATCCCGGTCGGACAGACCGCCGGGGATACGGAGCGAGATGAAGCCGGACTTTTCGCGCACCTTGACGGTTGCGGCAAGACCGAACACGTCGTTGATGGTGGCTTCAACCAACCGCACGGCGCTTGTGACGGCGGCGCAGACGATGTCGCTGCCCGCCTCGGCATAGCCGCTGTGACCGGAGACCTCAAAGCCTGTGATGCGCGAGCCCTCGGTGAGAAACCTGACCGTTGTCATCAGACGCTAATCTTGCCAATCTCGACCTTGGTGTAGGGCTGACGATGACCCTGACGCTTGCGGTAACCCTTCTTGGGGAGATACTTGAAGACGCGAATCTTCTTGCCCTTGCCGTTCTTGACGACCTTTGCGCTGACCGTCGCGCCCTCCACGGTGGGAGCGCCGAACTGGGTGTTCTCACCATCGATGACGGCGAGCACCTGGTCAAACGTCACGTCGTCGCCAGCCTCCTTGGCCAGCTTCTCGATAAACAGCGTGTCGCCCTCTGCGACGCTGTACTGCTTACCGCCGGTAACGATGATAGCCTGCATTGTGTTGCACCTCTTTCCTTAATTACGGACTCGCTGTCGGGGGCGGATGGAAGGCGTCTCTGCCTCCCAACGCTTTCTGCCCATTCAAAGCGGCTTTCCTATTGTAATGGCGTGCCCCGGAAATGTCAAGTATTTTTTAAAGGAATTTGTTTGCTTTATTGTATTCCCGCTGAAATGGGCTGTCAGCCACTTGCTTTCTATGGGAATGGCGGTTATAATGGATACAATTACAGGCATGGATGCACCGTGCCGGAGATGAGAAAGGGCTTTCGAGCTATGAGGACAGATAAGAAGCTGAACATGACCATGCTCTGCGATTTTTACGAGCTGACCATGGCAAACGGCTATTTTGAAAGCGGTCAGGCGGAGCGCATCACGTATTTCGACGCATTTTTCCGCTCCGTGCCCGACCACGGCGGCTTTGCCATTGCCGCGGGTCTGGAGCAGCTGATTGAATACATCGAGGATTTGCATTTCACGGAGGAGGACATCGCCTATCTGCGCGGAAGAAAGCTCTTCAGCGAGGCGTTTCTGGACTACCTGAAGAACTTCCGTTTCACCGGCGACATCTGGGCGATTCCCGAGGGCACGCCCGTTTTCCCGCGCGAGCCGATGGTCACGGTGCGGGCGCGCGCCATTGAGGCGCAGCTCATCGAGACCTTCACCCTGCTCACCATCAACCACCAGAGCCTGATTGCCACCAAGGCAAACCGCATCGTCCGTGCGGCGAAGGGCAGGGCGGTGATGGAGTTCGGCTCCCGCCGTGCCCAGGGCAGCGCCGCCGCCATTGACGGCGCGCGCGCCGCCTACATCGCGGGCTGCGTCGGCACCGCCTGCACCATCTCCGACCAGCTTTACGGCACGCCCGCCCTCGGCACGATGGCGCATGCCTGGGTGCAGATGTTCGACAGTGAGTACGAGGCGTTCAAAACCTACTGCGAGCTCTATCCCACCAACGCAACCCTCTTGGTGGACACCTACAACACGCTCAAGTCCGGCATTCCGAACGCCATCCGCGTGTTCAACGAGGTGCTCAAGCCCAAGGGCATCACCAAGTGCGGCATCCGTCTGGACTCCGGCGACATCGCCTATCTGACGCGCGAGGCGCGCAAGATGCTGGACGACGCCGGCTGGCAGACCTGCAAGATTACGGTCTCGAACTCGCTCGACGAATACCTCATCCGTGACCTGTGGAATCAGGACGCGAAGATTGACGCCTTCGGCGTGGGCGAGCGCCTGATTACCGCCAAGAGCGAGCCGGTCTTCGGCGGCGTGTACAAGCTGGTCGCCGTCGAGAACGAGAACGGCGAGGTCATCCCCAAAATCAAAATCAGCGAGAACGTCGGCAAAATCACCACGCCGCATTTCAAGCGGGTCTACCGCTTCATCGGGCGTGACACGGGCAAGGCGATTGCGGACTATATGACCGTGTACGACGAAACCGTCAGCGACGACGGCACCCTCGAAATCTTCGACCCCGAAGCGACCTGGAAGCGCAAAACGGTTTACAACTTCGAGGCGCGCGAGCTGCTGGTGCCCATCTATCAGGGCGGCAAGCTGGTGTATCAGCGCCCCACGATTGAAGAAATCCGCG
>JAILRK010000218.1 GCA_024698225.1 Oscillospiraceae bacterium
TGGTCCGAGTGGCGAGACTTGAACTCACGGCCTCTTGACCCCCAGTCAAGCGCGCTACCAACTGCGCCACACCCGGATGACTCACAGCTTTGATAGAATAGCACAGGTTCACGAAAAATGCAAGGGCTTTTTCCAAAAAATTTCCCGCGCCCGCGCGTCCGGCATGGTCCGGGACGACGGGCGGCGGGCGCTCCGATTGAGACGGAAGAGCGGGGGACGAAGGGGCAACTGTGGAAAACTCTGTGGAAAATGTGGATTATGTAAATGATGAAACGTTTTGCCCGGCGATGGAATGTTTGCCGTTTTGGGGAATCATAACGCGCCACCGCCGCGGAATCATCCGAAAGAACGGGGTGCTGCCTGTGGAAAAAGTTGCGGAAACTGCGCAAAAGAGAAATGCGTGCTGTTATATTATGGTGATTATGTAAACTCCGTGACGGGGCGGAGCAAGGGAGAACGGGTCCGTGCCTCACCCGCGCTGCCGGTGCAGCGTGACGCGGAAGTCGATTCTGCCGTCCTTCCAGTCCACGCGAATGCTGCCCTTGAGCAGCGTGACAATCTCCTGCGCGGTGGACAGCCCGATGCCGAAGCCGGAGGTCCCGCTGTTGTGCGAGGCGTCCTCCTGATAGAAGCGCTCAAAGAACCGGGCGTAGTCCACGCCCTGCCCCTTGGCGTAGTCGTTGGACACCGACAGGACCGCGGTCTTGGCGTTGGGCTTCGCCTCCAGCGCCAGATGGATGGCACCGCCCTCGTCGCAGTATTTCGCGGCGTTGTCCAGCAGGATGTCGACCAGCATCCGCAGCAGGCGCTCATCGCCGTTGACGGACACCTCGGGCATGATGCTGCGCTGCAGCGCCTTTCCGCGCTGCAGCACCAGCGGCTCAATGCTGTCCGCCGCGCTTGCCGCGATGGACGACAGCTCCACGCTGCGCAGCGTGATTTTCTCCAGCTCGCTCAGCTTGCTCAGCGTCACCAGCTCGTTGACCAGCGTCGTCATCCGCCGGACCTGACTGGTGATGTTGTGCGTCCACTCGCTCTCGCCGTTCATCGCCTCCACCAGCTCCGTGTTTGCGGAGATGATGGCAAGCGGCGTCTTGAGCTCGTGGCTTGCGTTGGTGATGAAGCGCTTCTGCCCCTCAATGTTGCGGATGAGCGGACGGACCGCGCGCCGCGAGAGAAGATAGAAGATGATGATGAACCCGCCGACGGAGATTCCGCTGATCATCAGCGACACGTTCAGCAGCGACGCCATCATAATCATGGCGGGCGTGCAGTCGAAGAAAATCAGGGAGACCTCGCCGTCGCTGACCGAGGAAACGCGATAGGCATAATACGTGTAGCCCGTCTGCAGGCGTCCGCCGGCGCGTCCGCGCTCATAGGCGGTCAGGGCGAGCGCCTCTGCGTCCGCGTCCGCCAGCGAACCCGCCTGCGTCAGGTCCAGCGCCAGCACGTTGCCGTCCTGGTCCAGCAGCACGCGGAAAAAGTGGCTGCCCAGCATCGTGCCCAGCTCCGGGCGCTGCTCCGTCTCGTCGGTCCAGCTCGTTTCGCCGTCCCAGTGGACCAGTTGGTTGAGCACGCGCTCGGTCTGCAGCTCGAAAATGCCGCGCATGGTGGCGTTGATGACGCCGATGACGGACGCCAGCACAATCAACAGCGCGACGCCTGCGGTCAGCGTGAAGCGGAGTTGCAGCTTGCGAATCATGCTTCCACCCCGCAAAGCACGTAGCCCTCGTTTCCGCCGCGAATCTCCACGTCGCAGCCGATGGCCTTCATCTTCTGCCGCAGGTACGAAACGTAGAGGTAAACCGTGTCGACGTTCAGCTCCGCCTGCTCGCGCCAGACGTGGCGGAAAATCTCCTCCGCGCTGACGCTGCGCTCCGCGTTGCGTATCAGGAACTCCATCAGGCGCGTCTCCTTCCGCGCAAGGCGGACGGCGCTGTGGCAGGACAGCTCCGCCTCCCCGGCGTTGAGCGTCAGCGAGCGGTAGCTGAGCACTTCGGCGGAATACTGCTCCGTGCGCCGCACCTGCGCGCGCAGGCGCGCCTCCAGCTCGCGCAGGGCAAAGGGCTTGGTCAGGTAGTCGTCCGCCCCGGCGGAGAGCCCGTCGATGCGGTCGTCCACCTCGGATTTCGCCGTCAGCATGATGACGGGCGTCGTGTTGCCCTGCGCGCGGATTTCGCGCAGCGCCTCGATGCCGTCCTTCTGCGGCATCATGATGTCCAGCACAATCACGTCATAGGCGTTGGCGCGGGCGAGGTCCACCGCCTCCTGCCCGTTGTACGCCGCGTCCACGTCAAAGCCCTTCAGCTTGAGGAAGGTCGCCTCCGCGTTGGAGAGCTGGACCTCGTCTTCTGCCAGTAATATTTTCATGTCGTTTCCTCCGACTTCTCGCGAATCAGATTGCGTATGGTCTGCATGCTCAGGTCGCAGGACGCAAGCTCGTCCGCGCAGCGCTTGAGCTCGGCGGTAATCAGTGCCAGGTCCACGCCGCTGAGTGTTTTCTTGTACTTGACCTGGTGCTCCAGCGCCGCCCACGAGTCCATGGCGATGGTGCGCAGCTGCACCTCGGCGTAGTAGCAGCCTTCGGGGTTTCCCGGCGCCGCCTCAAACGGCGTGCGCACGCGCAGAATCATGTGATAGCTGCGGTAGCCGTTCGGCTTCACGGCGCGGATGTAGTCCTTCTCCTCCACGACCTCAACGTGCGAGAGCGCGCGGAGATAGTCCACGATGCCGTAGACGTCGTCCACAAAATTGCAGACAATCCGCAGCCCGATGGCGTCGTGGATGCGTCCCAGCGCCGACTCCGGCGTGACGCTCAGCCCCTTGCGGCTGCACTTCTCCGCCATGCTGTCCTCGCTCTTGACGCGGTAGAGGAAGTGCTCATAGGCGCTCTCCCCGTAGCGCGCGCGGTACTGCTCGTTGTATGTCTTGACGTCGTTTGCCAGCAAGTCCATGACCTGCGGCAGATATGCGGCGTATTTCCCGTAAACTCCGGATTCCATGTGCCTCACCCCGCGTTCCCTTGTTTTCGCGTTTTCTTGTGCTCAATCATATAACAAGTGGCGAAAGAATGCAAGCCCCCGCAAACTGTCATATTCCGGCGTGGGACTTGCGGAAACCGGAAAGTGTGCTATACTGGGCACAAGGAATCGGATGATTGGAGGATAAATGTATGGAATTCTGGCTGATTTTTGCGGTGGCAATGCTGTTCAGTGCCTGCGGCTTCAAGAAGTACGTTTGGTTCATCTCCCTGGGCTACGGCTTCGCCGTCGCTGCCATCGGCGCGGCGCTGCTGCTGATGTACCGCGGGAGCTTGAGCGCGCTGAGCGCGTTTGCCTGCGTGCTGTTCCTCGTCTACGGCTGCCGTCTGGGCGGCTACCTCGCCTTTCGCGAGCTGAAAAGCAGCAGCTACAACGCCAAGATGAAGACGGAAATCAAGTCCGGCGACGGCATGAGCCTGATTGCGAAGTGCGCCATCTGGCTCAGCGCCGCCCTGCTCTATGCCTGCGAGACCTCGCCCGTGCTGTTCCGCCTCAAAAACGGCGTGGCTGCGGACGCGCTGCTGGGCGTAGGCGTGTGCATCAGCGTGTGTGGGCTGGTGGTCGAGTCCACCGCCGACCTGCAGAAGAACGCGGCAAAGCGGAAAAACCCGCAGCGCTTCGTGGACACCGGCCTGTACCGCATCGTGCGCTGCCCGAACTATTTCGGGGAGATGCTGTTCTGGACGGGCGTGTTCGTCGGCAGCGTCAACGCGCTGCACGGGCCGTGGCAGTGGGCCGCGGCGCTGACGGGCTATCTCGGCATCATCTACGTGATGTTCGGCGGCGCGCGCCGCCTGGAGATGCGGCAGAACCGCACCTACGGCAGCGACCCCACATACCGGGCATACGTGAAGAAAACGCCGATTATGCTGCCGCTGCTCCCGCTCTACAGCGTCGAAAAATACAAGTGGCTCGTGGCATAAGCCAAGAAAGACGCCGCAGGGGAGACCCTGCGGCGTCTTCGTTCGCGGTGTATGGGAGTGGATTGCCGCGCTCAGTCCACGGAGGCGATGTGGCTGGCGATGCGCTGCATGATCATGTCCAGCGCGACAAGGTTGCGCCCGCCCTCCAGCACGATGATGTCCGCGTATTTGCGCGTGGGCTCGACAAACTGCTCGTGCATGGGCTTGACGGTGGTCAGGTACTGCGTGATGACGCTCTCCAGCGTCCTGCCG
>JAILRK010000237.1 GCA_024698225.1 Oscillospiraceae bacterium
ATTCATAGTATGATATCGGATGTTTGTCAATAAAAAACGGACTGCTGAAAACAACAGTCCGTTTCTTATTTGGCCAATCTTGTCAGACAGATACCCAATTCACTTTTTGACTCAAAACTGTCTTATAGGTATTCGCCGAACGCCATTCCTTTTTTTGCTCCGTCGCGCTGTATCAGCGGCGGAACAGCGTTATTCTGTTTATCCCTTTTTCCGCTCCCTGACCATCTGCACGACGGAGAGCACCTGCTCCTGCCGCAGCGCGGCGCTGGCGCCGAGGTAGACCACACAGCCCACCGCGCCGACGAGCACGCACTTGATGACGAGCATCGGCTTGCTCTCCGCGCCGTTGACCAGCAGCGCGTGCCCGCCGCGGAGCACGGCGTACATCACCGCCGTTGCGAGCACGCCCTTGAGCAGCGGCAGCACGCGCGTCACGCCGCTGCCGCGGAAGAGCTGCGCCGCCATCGCCAGCGCGCCGAGCGTGAGCGCAATTGAGGTCGCCAGCGCCACGCCCGGTCCCGTGTGGAAGAAGCCGTTGAGCGCCAGATTCACCAGCAGGATGCCGAGGTTGACCAGCAGCGGCACCAGCGTTTTCTTCATGGCGTAGTACGCCTTGTTCAGCAGGTCAAGCGCCGAGAAGCCGCACATGCCGAAGGCATACATCATGAAGATGCTGCCGGTGATGGCGGTGGACTCCTCCGTAAAGTTGCCGCTCTCGAAAATCACGCGGATGATGTCCGTGCCGAAGGCGCACATCATGGCGCAGACCGGCAGGATGAACAGCAGCGTGCTCTCCGTCACGTTCCAGATGTAGCTGAGATAGCCCTTGCTGTCCGTGCTGGTGACCTCGCGGTTGAAGCGCGGGAACATGACGGCGCTGATGCTGTAGAGCACGGTGGTAATCAGCGGCGTGAAGAGCTTGTCGGCAAAGTAGAACGCGCTGACCGCTCCGCTGTCAAAGGAGGCGGCGCGGGAGGTGTCGATGAGATAGCAGAAGAGGAACACCGAGGTCGTGAGCATCGTGACCACGGCGGTCTTGACGTAGATGCCGAGGTAGTCCGCCTTCAGGTCCAGCAGCGGGCGGTAGAGATAGTGCTCCTTCATCGCGTAGGGCACGCTCATGCCGAGCTGGAGCAGCCACGCGAAGGTGCAGGCGGCGACGATGCCGCCGATGCCGAGCTTCGCGCCGAAGAAGAACAGGAACACCGCAAGAAACAGGTTGTACGGAATGCTCATGCTCCCCTGCAGCGTGTAGTGGTCCATCGCCTGAAACATGGCGACCATCAGATACGCCGCCGCGACCACGGGCAGCGAGAGCGACATGATGCGGATGTAGAGCACGAGGCGCGGCAGGTCAATCTCCGCCGCGTGCTTCCAGATGGCGCCCACCAGCGGCGTGGACGCCCAGAGCTGCCACACGCCCAGCCCGGCGAACGCGCCGAGCAGCGTAACCGTCATCAGGTTGTTCGCCGCGCGGATGCCGCGCTTGCGCTCCACGGCAAACTCCTTGGTCAGAATCGGCACCGCCGCGATGCACAGCGCATAGCACACGGTGGTGAACAGATAGATGGTCGAGTTGTAGGACGCCGTGTAGAGGTCGGCGTCGCTGCCGATGCCGAAGTAGTGCGCCTGCAGCATCTCACGCACGACACCCAGCAGCTTGGCAAACAGCGTCAGCACGAACACCAGCCCGATGGCGCCCGCCGTGCGCACGCCGCTTTTCTGTTTGTTGTCTTTCATATCCACCGTCCTCTCCACGGGACCTTTCGTTGGTTTCTCATTGGCTTCGTCGGACGCCAGCAGGGCGCAAATCGCGTCCTCGTTGGCGTTGAGCTTGCTCTGCAGCGCCGCAACGCGCTCCGTCACGACCGCCGTCTGCTGCGCGCCCTGCTCCAGAATGCGCGGAAACGCCGCTTCAAACTGCTCCGCCGTGAACGCCCTCCGCGTGCTCAGCGGCTCCATGCCGACCGAGCGCAGAAACGCGGTGCATTTGGGGTCGTAGGAGATGCCAATCATCGGCACGCCCATGATGGCGGCGTAAATCAGCGCGTGCAGCCGCACGCCCACCAGCACATCCATATTGCCGATGACGGAGAGCATGTCCTCCGAGAGATATTTCTCCTGCAGGCAGACCGCCGCGCCGTCCGTCTTCGCCGCGATGGCGCGGCACACGGCAAGGTCCTCCTCATAGTGAAAGGGGATGAGCACGGACTCCGCCTGATAGTGCTCCTTGAGCCAGAGGATGCACCTGCGCAGCTCCGAGACGAAGCTGCCGTTGAGGTCCCGCTCGCGGATGGCCCAGCCGACGGTCAGACCGCGGCGCTCCGGCACGCCCGCCTTGCGCAGCGCCGCCGCGCCGCGCGCCTTGTCCACGCGCGGCATCCGCAGCACGGGGTCGGCGGTGATGACCACCTTCTCGCGCGGGACGCCGATTTCCTCCAGCAGGTTTGCCGAGCGCTCGTCGCGCACGGCGATGCCGTCCACCTTGCGCAGCACACGTGCCGTGGCGCGGCGGTTGGCGGGACGGTCGATGGGACCGATGCCCTGGGAGTAGATGAACACCTTCTTGCCGTAATGCCGGGCAAGCCGGATGATGGCAAGATAGTAATGCAGGCTCTTGCTGCTCGTCACGTCCTGCAACAGACTGCCGCCGCCGGAGATGAGCATATCGCAGCGCCTGACGGCGCGCAGGATGTCCAGCGGCGACATGCGGTCCACCGCCTCCACGCCGTACTTGTCACGCGTGGCGGCGGGGTCGTGGGACAGGACGGTGAGCCGCGAGTCCGGCAGCCGCGCGCGAATGCCGTTGATGACCGCGCGGAGAATGGACTCATCCCCGATGTTGTCAAAGCCGTAATAGCCCGAAATCAGAATGTTGTACATACCGTTCCGGCGCTCCTCACTGCGTACGCAGCGCCGCGCCCCAGCGCCGCAGCAGACGGAGCAGCAGCTCCGCCGCAAGGGTGACGACGACGCCCAGCGCCACGCCGAACAGCACGCCCCAGCCGGTGCGCAACAGGCTGAGCAGCAGCGGTGTGCGGATGTGGAGGAAGGTGTTGACCACGCTCACAAGCCCGATGCTCATGCCTCCGCCGAAGAGCAGGGGCAGAACGTTCATGTGCCGGCGCAGTGACCAGACAAAGAGCATCGTGCAGGGCCAGCCGATGAGCAGCTCCTTCGTCCGCGGGCGGGCGATGAGCAGATTCTCCAGCAGGTTGCGCAGCGCCAGCTCGCGCGCGGAAACGCTCATGGTGTTGCCGGTGCGCCGGATGTAGTACACGCCCACCACAAGGACAAAGAGTCCCGCGACGGCAAGCAGCACGAGGGCGACCATCCAGCCCAGCTTC
Source organism: Oscillospiraceae bacterium (assembly GCA_024698225.1). Lineage (GTDB taxonomy): Bacteria > Bacillota > Clostridia > Oscillospirales > Oscillospiraceae > Hominicoprocola. The sequence goes on from JAILRK010000237.1 coordinate 3,348, forward strand.
ATCGGGCGGTCCATCAGCTCCGCGCCGTAGGCATACAGCTTCGCCGCGCGTCCCTTTTCCCCGCGCGCGCCGATGCGCGCAAGCACCGCCGCCTTCGCCCCGCTCTCCTCATAGGCGTAAACCAGCAGATACGCCAGGCAGAACACGCCAATCGGGATGAGCTGCATCAGCTTCACGCCGCGGTAGAGGTCCAGCTCCAGCAGATACGACATCTGTGAGAGCGCGGACGACGCCATTGCCGCCCCGCCCAGTGAGACCAGCGCAGCACACAGCAGCGCGCCCACCGTCTGCAGCAAGAGCGAACCCAAGCGGGGCTCCGGTTCCTCCCGCCGCCTGCGCGCGGCGTAGCGGCACAGCCAGACCGCCGCGAGCGCCGGCATGACGATGCCGCCGCCCATGCTGAGCACCACCTGATAGGTCGCCGGTTTCACAAACGCCAGCGCCAGCACGCCCAACACGCCCAGCCCCAGCAGCAGCGCGCGCACGCGCAGCGAAAGCGCGCAGAACAGGTCAAGCAGCAGCACCGCCGCCGCCACCACGCCGATGCCCTCCAGCACGCGCCAGAGGAGGCTCGGCGTCTTCATGTCCATTGCGCGCACGGTGCCGTTCGTGTAGCCCAGCGCGCCAAGCCGCGCCTCCAGGTCGCCGAGCATCTTTTCGTAGTCGGCGGGGTTTGTGATGTAGGTCCATGCGTTCTCGTCGGCGTCCGTGCTGACGTCGTTGTCCGGCTCGAGAATCATCGTCAGATACACGATGCGGCAGTTGCGCTCGGCAACGGCGCGGAACAGGGAGTTCGTAATCTCCTCCGGTCCCTCATAGCCGCAGTAGGCATAGCGGTACTGGATGTACGGCCACTCATTGAACAGACGCACGCCGTGGTAGCCGGTCTGCTCGAGCAGGTACTCGAAGCCGTCCCAGTCGAGGTTTCCGCTCTGGTCGTTCTCCTCAAACACGCCCACGCTCAATCCGGTTTCCCGCAGGTAGTCGCGCAGCAGCGCCTTGCCCGCCTCGCTGTCGTCACCGAGGATTGCCTCGCCCATGTTGAGGAAGTAGGGCGAGCCGCTCTCGCTGAGCACGTCCAGAAACGCGGCGGCAAAATGCTCGTCGTTCAGCTTCTCCCGCGCCTCCGTGCGCGGGATGACCTGCAGCCCGTGCTCCGCGGCAAGCTGCGCCGTCTCCGGCCAGACGCCGATGGGCATGTCCAGCACCAGCGCGCCGGGCAGGCCGTCGCTCTGACGCGGGAAGAAGAGATAGGTCACGCCGTCCTCATCGTAGCGGCGGTAGTCCGCGTCCGCCAGCCGCTGTTCAATGGCGTTGACAACCCAGTCCACATAGCGCACGTCCTCGACGATGGCAAGCGCATCCTGCAGGTCCTCGGCGTCCTCCACCCACTGCGCCACCGGCGCGGGATAGCGGAGCTGCCAGGCGTGGGAGTTGCGAATCTCCGCCACGGTGCCGCCGAAGATGGGGATGGCCGCGTTGCCGGACATCTTCTTGATGGCGGTCTCACCCAGAATGATTTTGTTGACGCCCCAGCCGCGGAACAGGTCCATCCACTCGCCGTCGCTCAGCTCGGACTGCGCCGCCATGGCGTGCAAGCTGTTGTAGCTGAGCAGCAGGTCATAGGTCTTGTCCGTCTCCTCGGCGCGCGCCCTCGCCGCCAGCGGCACAAGGGACGCCAGCACCCCCAGCAGCACGAGCAGTGCGAGGATGCGGTTTCTCTTTACATCATGTTTCATCGTTTCACTCCTGACCGAAACGCGCGCTTTGCGCGCCCTGAATTGCGTGACATGGTATTTTACCAAATGCGCCGCCTGTTTGCAAGTGTTCCGCGCGGCAAATCCGCGCGGAACCGGCGCTTTTCCGAACGGCAAGGGGAGGGCCTGCGCCCTCCCCTGCGTCTGTTTAATTCAAAAAGTCCTTGAGCTTTTTGGAGCGGGAGGGATGGCGGAGCTTGCGCAGCGCCTTCGCCTCAATCTGGCGGATGCGCTCGCGGGTGACGTTGAACTCCTTGCCGACCTCCTCCAGCGTGCGGGGACGTCCGTCCTCGATGCCGAAGCGCAGCTTGAGCACCTTTTCCTCGCGCGGCGTCAGCGTGGAGAGCACGTCCACCAGCTGCTCCTGCAGCAGCGTGAAGGACGCCGCCTCGCTCGGCTCGCTCGCGCCCTCGTCGGGGATGAAATCGCCGAGATGGCTGTCCTCCTCCTCGCCGATGGGCGTTTCGAGAGAGACCGGCTCCTGTGCGATTTTCAGGATTTCCCGCACCTTCTCGACGGACATGCCCATTTCCTCGCTGATTTCCTCGGGCGACGGGTCATGCCCCAGCTCCTGCAGCAGCTGGCGGGACACGCGGATGACCTTGTTGATGGTTTCGACCATGTGGACGGGAATGCGGATGGTACGCGCCTGGTCGGCGATGGCGCGGGTGATTGCCTGGCGAATCCACCACGTGGCATAGGTGGAGAACTTATAGCCCTTGGTGTGGTCAAACTTCTCCACCGCCTTGATGAGGCCCAGGTTGCCCTCCTGAATGAGGTCAAGGAAGAGCATGCCGCGCCCGACATAGCGCTTGGCAATGGAGACCACCAGGCGGAGGTTCGCCTCCGCCAGCCTCTGCTTGGACGCCTCGCCCTTTGCGGCGGCGGCGGCATAGGCGGCGCGCTCCTCGGTTGTCAGCTCAATCTCGCCCTCACGGTCCTGGCGCAGCTTCTCCTGCGCCTCCGCGCCCGCGCTCATCTCGCTGGCGTACTGGACCTCCTCCGTTGCGGAGAGCAGACTCACCTTGCCGATTTCCTTGAGGTACATGCGCACGGGGTCATCGATGGAAAAGCTGTCAATCAGCTCGTTCGGGTCGACCAGCTCCTCCTCCTCAATCTCGGCAATCGCCTCCATCGGCGGCTCGTCGTCCGATTCGTTTTCGGTGCTGTCGGCGGTGACCAGCTCAACGCCCAGCTTCTCCAGCGAGTCGTAGACCTGGTCCACCTGCTCCGGGGAGAGCGGCAGGTCGTCCAGCCGCTCAATCAGGTCGCTGCTGTCCAGCTTGCCGTTCGCCTTGCCCTGCGCAAAGAGCGTGCGCAGCTTCTCATGCTCGTTGAGGATGGCCGCGGCGGGCAGCGTGGCAATGACCGCCGGGCTCAGCGGCGGCGCCTTCTTTTCCGGCTCGGGGGCCTTCTTCGTCACCTTTGCGGGCTTGTCGATCTCCACAGGAATCTCCTGAAACTCACCGGCGGCGGCAAGAATGATGTCCGCCTGCGCCTCCAGGTCCTGTGTGTCAAAGTCCTTGTCCATGTCAATTGCCATCTGTGCTTCCTCCGTCTTTGTCTGATTGATATCTTCTTCTCTTTCTCATTGCCGTAATCAGCGGGTCCTCGCCCTGCTTCGCCGTCTCGCCGCGGATGATGGCGAGATAATCCCGCAATGCCTTCTCGCGCGCCGCGTGGTCACTGGACTCCGGCTTTTGCAGCACGCCCGCCAGATGCCCCAGCTCGTCGGCGCTGAACTGCCCGTCCAGCGCGGCGATGCGGATGCCGCCGTTGCAGCGCTGCTGCCAAAGCGCCGTGAAAAATCTGCCGAGCAGCGGCGAGGAAAAATCGCTCTCCGCCAACGGCATCTCCGTGCCAAAAATCGCGTCGTCCAGCGTCAGCAGCCGCAGCAGGCCCTCCTCGGCCAGCGCCGAGCGCATGTTTTCATAGCGCATGGAGCGCTCTCTGGGCTGGGCGGCGGCGACGGGGCGCAGGTCCCGCTTCTCCTGCTCGCGCCACTCTTTTTTCGCCTTCTGCGACATGGCGCGCCGCACCTCGAGCTTGAGCGCCTCCGCCGAGATACCGGCGGTCTCCGCCGCGCGGACGGTGTAGACCTCGCGCTCCACGGCGCTCGGCACCGACGCCAGCAGCGCCGCTGCCGCCGCGGCATAGCCGATGCGTCCCTGGTCATCGCCCAGGTCAAAGCGCGCGGCAAGCTGCGCCATGCGGAAGTCCATACCGCTCTCGCTGCCGGAGAGCAGGTTCTCAAAGGCGTCCGCGCCCTGAAACTTGATGAAGTCGTCCGCGTCCTGTTTGACGTACTGCCCGTCTACAAGGCGTTTTGGCAGCTCCAGCACGCGCACGCGGAAGTCGGTGTTGCCCAGCAGGGTCAGCGCCTTCTGCGTCGCCGCCTTGCCCGCCTCGTCGTTGTCGTAGCAGAGAATCAGGTCCTTGGTGTAGCGCGAGAGCAGGTGCAGCTGCTCCTGCGTCAGCGCCGTGCCCATTGAGGCGCAGGCGTTGTCAAAGCCCGCCTGGTGCAGCATCACCACGTCGATGTTGCCCTCGACGAGCAGAATGCCTTCGCGCTTGCTCTTTTTGGCAAGGTTGAGCCCGTAGAGCACGCGGCGCTTGCTGTAGACCACGGTCTCGGGCGTGTTCATATACTTTGCGCCCTTGTCGTTCTTGTCGATGATGCGCCCGCCGAAGCCCAGCACGTCCCCGCGCACGTCGACGATGGGGAACATGAGCCGGTTGCGGAACTTGTCGTATGCGCGCCCGCTCGGGTTCTTCACGACCAGGCCGGACGCCAGCAGCTCGGCAAGCGTGTAGCCCTTCTCCTGCATCGCGTTGAGCAGGCGGTCCCACCCGTCCGCCGCCGCGCCAAGCCCGAAATTCGTGGCGTTGCGCTTCGTAATGCGCCGCTGGCGCAGATAGTCCATTGCCGCAGCGCCCTCGGGCGAGTGGAGCTGCGTGTAAAAGAAGCGCGCCGCGTCGCGGTTGAGCGCGAGCAGGCGGCTGCGCAGGCGCGTCGTGCCGTCGCTGCGCTCCTCCTCCGGCACGGGGATGTTGGCGCGCCGCGCCAGAAACCGGACCGCGTCGGGATAGGAGAGGTTCTCTATCTCCATGATGAAGCCGATGACGCCGCCGCCCTTCTTGCAGCCAAAGCAGTAGTACATCTGCTGGTCGGGCCGCACGTGAAAGGAGGGCGTCTTCTCGCTGTGGAAGGGACAGCAGCCCCAGTATTCCGAGCCGCGCGGCTGAAGGCCAACGTAGCTGCCGACCACGTCGACGATGTCGTTGCGCGCCGCCAGCTCATCCAGAAAACGCTGGTCAAAGGCCATCTTCCCCTCCCCCTTCCGTCCCGTTCGGACGGTGCGGCGGTGCACCGGCTCCGAAGTGAGACGCGATATTAATCTTATACGCCGCCGCGCCGCGCTTTCCTCTTTTTTTCTGCAATCTTTTTGTCGGCTCGACAGCGCCGCCGTTCCGTCTCGCCTCCTGCCGGCGACGAAACGAGCCCTCTCTGAAGCGAGAGGGCTGATTCGGTGCGGCGCTTTGGGGCGGAGCTTACAGCTCCACCAGGTCGTAGTCGTGCCCGGTGTGGGGCAGGAAGGTCTCCAGCAGGTCGCGCGTGGCGATGGTCATGCTGCCGGTGTTGTCGCAGGGATGGCAGGCAAAGCGCTCCGCCTCGGCAACGTCCCGGTCCAGCAGCAGGCGGACGCGGTGCTCCGTGTCGTTGGCAAGCCCCAACACGCTGCAGGAGCCGGGCGCACAGCCCAGCAGCGCCTCCATCTGCTCCGCCGGGGCGAAGCTCAGGCGCGACGAGCCAATCTGGCGGCTCAGGTCCTTCGTATAAAACGGCTTGTCCTCCGGCATGGCAAGCAGATAGAACGCCGTCTGCTGCCGGTTGCAGAGAAACAGGTTTTTGCAGATGCGCGCGTCCAGCGCGTCGCTGACGGCGGCGCAGACCTCCATCGTCTCCGCCGGCGCGTGCTCCACGCGGCGGTACGGGATGCCCAGCGCGTCAAGGCGCTCATAGGTCTCGCGCGCACGCGCGGAGCCCTGCGTGGGCGCAGTGGTGTAGAATTCCGAAATCAGCATGGCGCCTTCTCCCTGAGCAGCGCCTCGCCCGCCTTGTAGATGTCGCCCGCGCCGACGGTGAGAATCAGGTCGCCGGGCTGCGCGGCGGCGCGCAGCGTCTCTGTCACGGCGGCAAGCGTCGGGCAGTAGACCGCGCCGGGAATCTGCGCGGCGAGGTCGCTGGACGAGATGCCGAGGTCGTTCTTCTCGCGCGCGGCGTAAATCTCCGCAAGCACCAGCACGTCGGGCTGCCGCAGCTCCCTGACAAAATCGTCGAACAGCGCGTGGGTGCGGGAGTAGGTGTGCGGCTGGAACGCGCAGACAATCCGCCTGTAGGGCAGTGCGCGCGCCATCGTCAGCAGGGCGTGCAGCTCGCCGGGGTGATGGGCGTAGTCGTCATACACCGCCGCGCCGCGGTATTCGCCCTTTTTCTCAAAGCGGCGTCCCGCGCCGTGGAAATCCGCAAGCCCGCGCTCCACAGCCTCGCCGGGCAGCCCCAGCAGATACGCGCCCGCAGCCGCCGCCAGCGCGTTCATGACGTTGTGCGTGCCGCCGACGTTCAGCGCGACGTGCGCGTAGGTCTCGCCGTGCACGACGATGTCAAAGCGCGGCAGGCCGTCCGTCCACACAAGGTTCGCCGTGTGACAGTCGGCGTTTTCGTCGGCAAGGCTGAACCAGAACACACCGCGCGGGAAATCCGCAAGCGTCTCCCGCGTGCCGCTGTCGTCCGCGTTGGCGACCACGTGACCGTCCGACGGCGTCAGCGCGGCGAAGCGGCGGAACGAGCGCTCCACGTCCGCCAGGTCTTTGAAAAAGTCCAGATGGTCCGCCTCCACGTTGAGGATGACCGCGATGGTGGGGAAAAAGCGGAGGAATGAGTTGCAGTACTCGCAGCTCTCGGCGATGATGGTGTCGCCTTTGCCGACGCGGTAGCCGGCGTGCAGCAGCTCCAGCGTGCCGCCAATCATGACCGTGGGGTCCTTCTGCGCCGCCATGAAAATGTGCGTCGCCATGGAGGTGGTGGTGGTCTTGCCGTGCGTGCCGGAGATGCACAGGGCGTTGCGGTAGCCCTTCATAATCGCGCCCCAGGCCTCCGCGCGCTCGAACACGGGGATGCCGCGCGCAACCGCGCCGGAGATTTCGGGGTTGTCGTCGTGGATGGCGGCGGTGCGCACCACAAAGTCGCAGTTGCCGAGGTTCTCCGCGCTGTGACCGATGCGCACGTCAATGCCCAGCGCGCGCAGATGCGCGGCGGCGGGGCCGTCGTTCATATCGCTGCCCTGTACGACGAGGCCCATGCTGTGCAGCACCTCTGCCAGCGGGCTCATCGACACGCCGCCGATGCCCGCAAGATGCGCGCGCATGCCGGGTACAAGGTAAGTAGAAATATCCATATTTGTTATCCTTTCGGGGATGTTCAAAATTCAACTGATATAGTATAATATATCCGATTGAAAAGTGCAATTCCCTTTTTCAGGAGAGATTCATGGAAATTCCGAATTATGTCAACTTCATATTGGAGCGTTTCACCGCCGCGGGCTTCCACGCCTACCCCGTGGGCGGTTGCGTGCGCGACGCGCTGCTCGGGCGCAGCCCGGACGACTGGGACCTGACCGTCGACGCGCCGCCGGAGCAGACGCTCGCCCTGTTCGGCAGCGCGGCGCACCCCACCGGGCTGCGACACGGCACGGTGACGCTGGCGGTGCAGGGGCACGCCGTAGAGGTCACGACCATGCGGCGCGACGGTGTTTACCGCGACAACCGCCACCCGGAGCGCGTTTTTTTCACCGGGTCGATTGAAGAGGACCTGGCGCGGCGTGATTTCACGGTGAACGCCATGGCGCTTACGCCGGAGGGCAAGGTCATCGACCCCTTTGGCGGGCGCGGCGACCTGAACGCGGGCGTGCTGCGCTGCGTCGGCGAGGCGCGGCAGCGCTTTGACGAGGACGCGCTGCGCATCCTGCGCCTGCTCCGCTTTGCCGCGCGGCTGGG
>JAILRK010000246.1 GCA_024698225.1 Oscillospiraceae bacterium
TCGCGCGTTGATTCTGCCGGAGATTATTTCAAAAATCATGGAGCGATATCAGATGAATGAGGATGCAGCATTGGACAGGTTTTACCGCTCGTCTACGGGCGCGTCCTTTGCCGATGATGACACCGGACTGTATGGACAATCGCCAAACTACATTTTTGGACTATTTACGCAGGAGATGCTTGAGCGGATTTGACACGTAAAAACGATGAAAGAGAAAATGGAAGAGTGATTTGTGATGCACAGAATGCGTCAGAAACTGAGGTGACCGTATGAAAATCTACATTGCAGCCCCGCTGTTTTCGGAGGGGGAGAGACAGTTCAACGAGCGCATTGACACGGTGCTCCGCGCTTGCGGGCACGAGACCTTTTTGCCGCAGCGGGAGGGTGGCTGCGTGGCGGATCTGCCCGATGAGATTGAGGGGCTTCCGAAGCGGAAATACCTCTTCCAACTCGACTGCGCCCACATGGACTGGTGCGACGCGGTGCTGTTCCTCTTCGACGGAAGAGTCCCGGACGAGGGCGCGTGCTTTGAGCTGGGCTACTGCTACGCGAAGGGCAAGCGTTGCATCGGCTATAAGACCGACGCGCGCTCCTTCATCGACGGCTTTGACAACGTTATGCTCCACGGCGCGCCGGAGGCCGTCCTGCGCAGCGAAGACGAGCTGCGGGCCTATTTCAGCAATCTTTGAGCGCTGCATACGAAACCGGAGTACATCGATGCTGTGTCGGATTGATTTGCACGTCTGCGCCGGATTCTAAGTAAATAATCAGAAATTGCTCCCGCTGTGCGGGGGCTGACAGGAAAGGAGAACGCGGTATGCCGTATATTGCCATCAAGGGGTATCCCAAGGACGAGGAGACCATGCGCAAGGTCGCGCAGCGCTTCAACGAGACGCTGCTGGAGTTGTGGGGCTGCCCACAGGAGGCCATCAACATCTCCTATGAGGCCGTTGCGCCCGAGGACTGGGAGGCGCGCATGGAGCGCGGCGAGATTGCCCAAAACCGCGACAAGATGCTGATTTATGGGGGAAAGCCCGTGCGCCCACAGCAGAAGCTGACCATCCTGCACCTCGACGGCTGTCCCTACTGCCGCAAGGCGCGTCAGGCGCTGGACGAGCTGCAGGCGGAAAACACCGCCTATCGCAGCGTCACGGTGGAGTGGGTGGAGGAGCGCCGCCAGCGTGAGGCGGCAAGCCGCTTTACCGACTATTACTATGTGCCGAGCTTCTACGTGGGGACCCAAAAGCTCTATGAGACGCAGCCCGGCGACGACTACGCGACCATCAAGACGCAGCTCAGGCGGGCGTTGGATGCCGCGTGCGGCGCGGCGGAGGCGTGAGGGAAGGAAGCCTTTTCGGAGGTTGACATAAATTTTTTTGAAAGATAAGGTGAGCGCCATCCAAAAGGAAGAACTCTTAAAGCAATACTTCGGGCACAGCGCGTTTCGCCCCGGACAGGAGGCGCTGATTGACGCGCTGACCGGCGGGCGGGACGTGCTGGGCGTCATGCCGACGGGGGCGGGGAAGTCCGTCTGCTATCAGATTCCCGCACTGCTGTTGCCGGGCATCACGCTGGTGGTTTCGCCGCTGATTTCGCTGATGAAGGACCAGGTCGCCTCGCTCAAGCAGGTGGGCGTCGCCGCGGCGTACATCAACTCCTCGCTCAGTTATCCGCAGTATCTTGAGGTGCTGCGCCGCGCGCGGCGGGGCGCGTATAAGATCATCTACGTGGCCCCGGAGCGGCTTTCGACCGAAGGCTTTCTTGCCTTTGCGCAGGAGGTTGAACTGTCACTGCTTGCCGTGGACGAGGCGCACTGCGTCTCCCAATGGGGGCAGGACTTCCGCCCAAGCTATCTGAAGATTGCGGAGTTCTGCAAGACGCTGCCCAAGCGCCCGCCCATCGGCGCATTCACCGCCACGGCGACCGACGAGGTCAAGCGCGATATCATCAAGCTGCTGGACCTGCGCGAGCCCTTGGAGCTGACCACGGGCTTTGACCGCCCGAACCTCTTTTTTTCCGTGGAAACGCCAAAGAGTAAAGCGGTTTGGCTTCACAGCTTTCTCGCCGTCCGGCGGGAGCAGAGCGGCATTGTCTACTGTGCCACGCGTAAGAACGTGGAGAAGGTCTGTGAGGACCTGCAGGAGCGCGGCTTTGAGGCGACGCGCTATCACGCGGGGCTGGAGGACGCGGAACGCCGCGCCAATCAGGAGGATTTCCTCTATGACCGCGCGCGTGTCATGGTGGCAACCAACGCCTTCGGCATGGGCATCGACAAGTCGAATGTCAGCTTTGTCGTGCACTACAACATGCCGAAGAACATTGAGAGCTACTATCAGGAGGCGGGACGCGCGGGGCGCGACGGCGCGAAAGCGGAGTGCGTGCTGCTCTATGCGCCGAGCGACGTGCACACCGCAAAATACATGATTGAGCACAGCGAGGACAACGAGGAGCTGAGCGAGGAGGAGCGCAAGCTGATTCGCAAGCGTGACCTGGAGCGCCTGATTCGCATGGCGGGCTACGGCAAGACGCCCGACTGTCTGCGCCGCTATATCCTGCGCTATTTCGGGGAGCAGGCGCCCGTGCACTGCGGCAACTGCGGCAACTGCTGCGGCGAGATGGAGCGTGTTGACATAACAACAGAGGCACAGAAGATTCTCTCCGGCGTGACACGGGTGGAGCGAAAGTACTTCCATAGCCTCGGCATCACGATGGTTGTCCATATGCTCGTGGGCAGCAAGGAGCAGCGCATCTATGACCTTGGTCTCGATACGCTTCCGACCTATGGCGCGCTGCACGGGTTGGAGCGCTCGACGGTGCGGCGTTACATCGACTGCCTGATTGAGCAGGGCTTTCTGCGGCAGACGGAGGAAGAGCACCCCGTGCTCTGCACGACGGAGCGCGCGAAGGACGTGCTCTTTCACGGTGAGACGGTGGTCTACGTCGGGAAAAAGCAGAAAAAGCCCGAAAAAAAGGAGACCCCTGCCGATTTGGCGGCGGACAGGGGACTGTACGCGGCGCTCAGCGCGCTGCGCGCCACGCTTGCGCGGCAGGAGAGCGTGCCGGCGTACGTGGTGTTCACCAACGCCACGCTGCTTGACATGGCGGCAAAGCAGCCGCGGACGACGGACGAGCTGCTCGCGGTCAACGGCGTCGGCAGCAGGAAGGCGGAGCGCTACGGCGCACAATTCCTCCGCTGCATTCAGTCGTGGCGGGAAACGGACAGATAAAGGAGACAGAGCATGGACGTATTGGACGCCATCTTCAGCAGACACAGCTATCGGGGGAGGTACAGACAAACACCCGTCCCACGCGAAGACCTGATGAAAATTCTGCAGGCAGGGCTGGACGCGCCCTCCGCCTGCAACCGGCAGACAACCAGCCTGATTGCAGTGGACGACCCGGCGCTGCTGCGTCAGCTCCTGTCGCTGCGTCAGCCGCCCATCGGGGAGACCGCGCCTGCCGCGATTTTCGTGCTCACGCAGCGTGTCATCGCCTATCGCAACACCTGCTACGCCGTGCAGGACTACGCCGCGGCCATTGAGAACATGCTGCTGGCGATTGTGGCTCTGGGTTATCAGAGCTGCTGGTACGAGGGCTACCTGACCAATGAGGAGCGCCTCGGCGCGCGCATGGCGCGCATTCTCGGTGTGCCGGAGGACTATGAGCTGGTCTGCTTTCTGCCCGTTGGCATCGCCGAGGGCGAGACCGCAGCACCAAGAAAGAAGACCTTTGACGAGCGCGCCTGGTTCAACGGCTTTGCAAAGCAGGGCTGACGAAGACACGCGGGGGAGAGAGCATGAGAGCGAAAACGAGCGTATTTTTCTGCACGGAGTGCGGCAACGAGACCTCAAAGTGGGCGGGGCGCTGCCCTGCCTGCGGCGCATGGAACACCATTGTGGAGCAGGCGGCGCCCAAGACCACCGCCGCGCAAAAGGGAAGGGGCGGTATGGCGCTACGCGCCAAAGCGCACCCGATTGACGACCTGAGCGTGGAGGAGGACCCGCGCTTTCCAACCGGCATGGGCGAGTTGGACCGCGTGCTGGGCGGCGGTGCGGTCAGGGGCTCGCTGGTGCTGGTGGGCGGCGCGCCGGGCATCGGAAAATCCACGCTGATGCTGCAGATTTGCGGCAAGCTGTGCGAGCAGAGCAAGGTGCTGTACGTCTCCGGCGAGGAGTCGCCGCACCAGCTCAAAATGCGCGCAAAGCGCCTCGCCGTCGCCTCCGAGCGGCTGTACGTTCTCTCGGAGACCAGCCTTGGCGACGTGCTCGCCTCCGTAGACGAGGAGAAGCCGGACGTGCTGATTATCGACTCGATTCAGACGATGTGCAACGAAGCGCTTGATTCGCCCGCAGGCAGCGTGGCGCAGGTGAAGGACTGCACCATGTCGCTGATGCAGCTTGCCAAGGGGCAGGGCGTCACCGTGTTCGTCATCGGGCACGTCAACAAGGAGGGCTCGATTGCCGGTCCGAAGGTGCTCGAACACATGGTGGACTGCGTGTTGTACTTCGAGGGTGACCAGCACATGACCTACCGCATTCTGCGCGCGGCGAAAAACCGCTTCGGCGCGACCAACGAAATCGGCGTCTTTGAGATGCGCAATGAGGGGCTTGCCGAGGTGCCGAACCCCTCTGAAATGCTGCTCTCCGGACGACCGGCGGACGCACCCGGCACCTGCGTCACCTGTGTGATGGAGGGCGCGCGGCCCGTGCTGGCGGAGATACAGGCGCTCATCGCCCCGGCGGCGCAGAACGTCCCGCGCCGCACCAGCAATGGCTTTGACTACAACCGTGCCGCCATGCTGCTGGCGGTGCTGGAAAAGCGCGGCGCGCTGAAGGTCTCCGGCTGTGATGCGTTTCTGAACGTGATTGGCGGCCTGACGCTGGACGAGCCCGCCGCGGACCTCGCCGCAATCCTTGCGCTGGCGTCCAGCTATCTGGACAAGCCCATCGGCAACCGCGTTGCGGCGGTGGGCGAAGTCGGTCTGACCGGCGAGGTGCGCAGCGTCAGCCACCTCAGCCAGCGCCTCAGCGAGGTGCAGCGCCTCGGCTTTGAGCGCTGTATCGTGCCAAAGCACCACGCCGAGCGGCTGGACCAAATCAAAGGTCTGCAGCTTGTTCCCGTGTCGAACCTCGGGGACGCGCTGCGCCAAGTCCTGGGCGGCTGAGCGCAGACGCCAACGGAGACCGACAAGGCAACAGGGAAGGCTGGATGGAAGTCTATCTGTGATTGAACAAAATAAAAACTTTGTTTAAAATAGGGGATTGCTTTTTCCGGGGAAGTGCGGTAGAATGGGTCCTGCAGAGCTGCGCGGCGGATGGTCGTCGGACGGCGCAGGCGCACAATTGCAACGATGGGAGCGGATACTATGATTGATTATCGCAACGAAGCGCCGGAGATTCTGCGGGATTTCCTGTCGTACCACGAGACCATCAAGGCGCATTCTCAGCACACGGTGGACGAATACTTCCTGGACCTGCGGAACTTCTTCCGCTATCTGAAGCTGACGCGCGACCCGGCGCTCAAGGGGCGTGCGCTCAGCGAGATTGACATCATGGACGTGGACCTTGCCTTGATTCGCTCCGTCACGCTGACCGACGTGTACGGTTATATGAGCTATCTCAGCCGCGAGCGCCCGCAGCACCCGAACAGCAGCCGCAGCAATTACGGTCTGACCGCCGCATCGCGTGCGCGAAAAATCTCGACCATTCGCTCCTTTTACGGGTATCTGACGAACAAAGTACACCTGATTGAACAAAATCCTGTCAAGGAGATGGACACGCCGAAGCTGCGCAAGAGTCTGCCGAAGTATCTGACGCTGGACGAGAGTCTGCAGCTGCTGCAGTCGGTGGATGGCAAGAACCGTGAACGCGATTACGCAATCCTGACGCTGTTTCTCAACTGCGGGCTGCGCATTTCGGAGCTCTGCGGCATCAATCTTTCGGACATTCAGGATGAGGCGCTGCGCGTGCTCGGCAAGGGCAACAAGGTGCGCATCGTGTACCTGAATCGCGCCTGTGTGGACGCCCTCAACGCCTATCTTGCCGTGCGCCGCCCGATTACGGGGCGGGACAGCGACGCGCTGTTCCTGTCCGCGCAGAACAAGCGAATCAGCAAATCCATGGTCCACGCGCTGGTCAAGCGGCACATCTCCGCCGCCGGGCTGGACGCCGCGCAGTACTCCTCCCACAAGCTGCGCCACACCGCGGCAACGCTGATGCTGCAAAACGGCGTGGACGTGCGCGCCGTGCAGGAGGTGCTGGGCCACGAGCATCTGAACACCACCGAAATCTACACCCATATCGACAACGAGGCGCTGCGTGTCGCCGCGCGTGCCAATCCCCTTGCAAAGGTCCGACCGCCGAAGCGTGACGATTGAACAAAACGTTTTAATTGAACAAAACGGGTTTAAAATGTGTAAAAACATGGCAACCCCCGCTGCGGACACGTCCGCTGCGGGGGTTGCGGCATTTCTCAGTTGTTCCGGTCTCAGCCCTTCCAGAGCGAGTGCAGGTTGCAGTATGCGTAGGCGGCCTCGACCTCGTCGCCCTCGCAGATGCGGAAGCATGCCTTGGGCGCGTCGCCGGGCTTGAGCGCCTTGCGCTGATTCCCCTGCTTGGTCTGAATCGAAATCCACTCGATATAGTGTGCGTCGAGCATCGGATGCTCCACTGCGCCGACGGTGACAAGAACCTTGTCCCCCTCGACCGTCCAGACCGGGACGTGCTTTTCATGCGCGCCGTCGCTGGTGCCGGGGTCCAGTTCCTTCATCGGTTTGCCGCAGCACGTGATGGGGCAACCCTCGACCTTGATGGCGGCGACCATGTTGCCGCAATGCTCACAGCGGTAGAATTTCTGTTCCATGGCTCTGTCCTCCTGCAAAAAAAGAATATGATGGTTGTTGCCTGATGAACATATTATAATCGAAATGCGCGGAGATGGCAAGAGAAAAGAAGCGCTTCCCTATGCCTCCCAGTCCTTCAGGTCCTTCAGCTCCGTATAAAGCCGCAGATAGCTCTCGTGCCGTCCCTTGACAAGCTTTCCTGCGCGCACTGCGTCCAGCACGGCGCAGCCCTTTTCCTTCGTGTGGCTGCAGCCGACAAAGCGGCAGCCGTCCAGATACGGCGCGAAGTCCGGGAAGGTTTCGGGCAGATGCTGCTTGAGCGCAAGGCTCAGCGTATCGGCGTCGAAAGCGGAGAAGCCGGGCGTGTCTATGATTTCTGCACCGCAGGCGAGGCGGTAGAGCTCGACGTGGCGCGTCGTGTGGCGTCCCCTGCCCAGCGCCTGACTGACCTCGCCCACCTTCAGGCAGAAGGACGGGTCCAGGGCGTTGAGGAGGCTGGACTTGCCGACGCCGGAATTCCCTGTAAAGGCGCACAGCTTGCCGGATATGTTGTTTACCAGCGAATCAAGACCTTCCCCTGTGGCGGCACTGACGCGACAGACCGGATAGCCCGCGTGTTCGTAATACGCCGCGAGTGCGCGCCCGTCGGCAAGGTCGCACTTGTTGATGCACACCAGCACCTCGCAGTGCTTGAGCGCGGCGATGGCGGTCATGCGGTCGATGAGATAGGGCTCCGTGCGCGGAATCGCCTCGGAGGCGACGATGACGAGCAGGTCGATGTTCGCCACGGCGGGGCGCTCAAAGGCGTTGCGGCGCGGCAGGATTGCCTCCAGCACGCCCTCCCCGCCGCCGAGCGCCGCGCATTCCACGCGGTCACCCACCAGGGGCGAGATGCCCGCCTTGCGGAATTTGCCGCGGGCGCGGCAGGTCAGCGTGCCGTCGGCCGTCTCGACATAGTAGAAGCCGCTGAGCGCCTTTCGGATTCGCCCGGTCACGTCTGCGCCTCCGTGGTCTCGCTCTCCTCTGTCGCCTCCGGCAGTTCCGTCACCTCCGCGTTGTCGGCGGGGGATTCTGTTGTGGGTTCCTCCGTCTCGTCTGTGGTCGGCTCGGCGAGCGGTTCCTCTATAACCTCAACAACCTCCGGACCGAGACTGACGATGAGCTTGATGGAACTGCCCTGTTCCACCGTGGTGTCGGCAGGAATGCTCTGGCTGATGACGAAGTCCGTGGGAACCACATCGTCGTGGGCATATTCAATCAGGCAGACCAGACCGAGATTGCTGACAATCGTCTGCGCCTGCTCAAGCGGAATCTCCGTCAGCTTTGTGACCGTGGCGGTCAGGGTCTTGACGCCCTTGCTGAGCACCAGAATCACCGTGTCTCCGTCCTGTATGGTTTCACCGGCGGCGGGATTGCTGCGGATGACGTACCCGGCGGGGACGGTATCGCTGTATTCCTCGCTGGAGACGTTGACCTCCAGATTCAGACCCAGCTCGCGCAGGATGATTTTTGCGGCGCGGTGCTCCTGATTGATGACGTTCGGCATGGTGTCGGATTTGATGCCGGTGCTGACAAAAACCGATATCTCGCGGTTCTCACGCACCGTTCTGCCGGCAGCCGGCGTCTGCTCAATGATTTGACCCGCCGCGTAATCTGCGCTCGCGCGCTGTCCGACGACGACGATGGTGAACACGCCGCCGATTTCCTCGTCCGCCTCTGCTTCTTCGACGCTCTTTCCGACGAGATACGGCACGACGAACTCCGTCTGCACCGGCTCAACGTTGTGGAAGCTGCGCAGCACAAAGCGCCACAGCCCAATCAGCGCCACAGCGCAGACAAGCACGATGGCGGCGGCGATGAGTCCCTTCGTCAGCGTGGTTTTGCCGCTCTCCTGCTCGTGGTCCTCCTCGGCTTCGCGCTCACGCACGGGACGGGGCGGGACGTTCGATTTGATTCTGGAGACGGGCACATGCTGTGTCGGCTCATCGGTGTTATCATCGCGCAGGTCCTCGATGGTGAAGCCGAGCGTCGTGTCCGGGTTTTTGCGGAACTCCAGCAGGTCAGCGAGCATTTCGTCCGCCGAGGCATAGCGTCGGCCAAGCTCGCCCGCCATGGCCTTCATGCAGATTTTCTCGAGCGCCGACGGAACCGTCGGGTCAATCTCGCAGGGCGAGAGCGGCACGGAGTTGAGGTGCTGTATGGCGACAGACACGGCGTTGTCGCCCTCGAAGGGCAGCCGGTTTGTCAGCATTTCGTAGAGCACGACGCCCGCGGAATAGATGTCGGAGCGCGCATCGGTACGCTCGCCCTTCGCCTGCTCCGGTGAGATATAGTGCACCGAGCCCAGCGCCTCCTGGGTCATGGTCGGCTGGGCTGCGCTTCCCAGCAGCGCAATGCCGAAGTCCGCTATCTTGACGCTGCCGTCGCGCAGGACCATGACGTTCTGGGGCTTGATGTCGCGGTGAATGATGCCGCGGGAATGCGCGTGCTGCAGCCCGCGCATAATCTCAATGATGAAGTGCAGCGCCTCTCGCCAGTTGAGCTTGCCGCGCCGCTGCATATACTGCTTGAGCGTGATGCCGTCAATCAGCTCCATGACGATGTACTCGGTTTCGCCGCGGGACACGTCGTAAACCGAAACGATGTTCGGGTGGGCGAGCATGGCGACTGCCTGCGCCTCATCGCGGAAGCGGCGGCGGAACTCCTCGTCCCCGGCAAGGTCGCTGCGCAAAATCTTGACGGCGACGGCACGGTTGAGCCGACGGTCCGTTGCGCGATACACCATGGCCATGCCGCCCTGACCGATGATGTCAAGGATCTCATAGCGGTTGTCGAGCAGTTTTCCAATCATATTATCCAATGGCGCTCACCCCCTCGCTGCCGTCGTTGCGGATGAGCACGGCGGTCACGTTGTCGGGCGCGCCGCGGCTTTTGACAAGCTCCAGCAGCAGCGCAAGCGCCGCCTCTCCGTCTGCCGCGTCGCGCACGGTGCGCAGAAGCTCCTCGTCCCGCGCCGTTCCGGTCACGCCGTCGGTGCACAGCAGCAGGCTGTCCCCCTGCGCGAACGGGACAACGTAGGTGTCGCAGAGAATCTCCGCGTCGGGTCCGAGCGCGCGCGTGATGAGGTTGCGGTTCGGATGGGTGCGCGCCTGCTCCGGCGTAATCTCACCGGAGGCAATCATCTCCGCCACGACGGAGTGGTCCTTCGACACGCGGCGGATGCCGTGCGCACCGATGTGATAGGCGCGGCTGTCGCCCACGTTGGCGACCACCGCCACATCCCGTGACACGACGGCGGAGACCAGCGTTGTGCCCATGCCGCGATAGTCCTCGCGCTCCAGCGAGCGCTCAAACACGGCACGGTTTGCCTGTGCAATGCAGAACCGCTGCATCTCGTCCACCTGCTCCACGGTCATCTCCGGTTTGGCGAGCAGGTGCAGCGTGTCCAGATAGGTCGAGACCGCCAGCGTGCTGGCAAGCCGACCTCCGTTCACCCCGCCCATCCCGTCGCAGACCACGGCGACGATGGAATGCGGCGCGCCGAATGCCTCGTATGCATAGGAGTCCTGGTTTTCGCGGCGTCTGAACCCAACGTCCGTGATGCCCCATGCCTTCATGCCTCCTCGCTCCCTTCCTTTTCGCTGCGCCCCGCGCGCTCCTGCATCGCTCTGCGGCGCAGTTGTCCGCAGGATGCGTCAATGTCTCCGCCGAGGCTGCGGCGTACCGTCGCCGTGACCCCGTGCGATTCCAGACGCTTTTGGAATGCAGCGACACGGCGGCTTGGCTTGAACGCGCTCTCAACCACGTCGTTGAGCGGAATCAGGTTGACGTGTGCGGGCATGCCGCGCAGCTTCCGCGCCAGCAGGTCCGCCTGCTCGTCGCTGTCGTTCACGCCGTCAATCATGGCATACTCAAAGGAGATGCGCCGCCCCGTTTTGCGGAAATAGCGGTGGCAGGCGTCAAACAGCTCCTCCACGTCATAGGCGTTGTTCACCGGCATGATGCGCGAGCGGGTCGGGGAATCGGGCGCATGCAGAGAGACGGAGAGCGTGAGCTGCAGACCAAGCTCGGCCAGACGCTCAATGCCCGGCACCACGCCGCAGGTGGACAGGGAGATGTGCCGCATGCCGATGTTCAGGCCCTCCGGACTGTTGACGAGGTCCAAAAACCGCAGCACGTTGTCCAGGTTGTCCGTCGGCTCGCCGATGCCCATGAGCACGATGTTGGAAATCGGCATGCCGGAGTCAAGCTGCGAAAACAGCACCTGGTCCAGCATCTCCGAGGGCGTGAGGTCGCGCACCTTGCCGGCGACCGTGGACGCGCAGAAGCGGCAGCCCATGCGGCAACCGACCTGCGTGGAAATGCAGACCGTGTTGCCATGGTGATAGCGCATGAGCACGGTTTCGATGCAGTTGCCGTCCCGGAGCTCCCAGAGGTACTTGACCGTGCCGTCCAGTTGCGAGACCTGCTTGCGCGCGACCTTGGGCGCGGTGATGTCATAGCGCTGCGCCAGCTTTTGGCGCAGGGACTTGGAGAGATTGCTCATCTGCGCAAAGTCCGTTACGCCTCCGTGCAGCCAGGTGTAGACCTGCCGCGCGCGGAAGCCTGCCTCCCCCATGTCAACAAGCTCGTCCGTCAGCTCGCTGAGCGTCATGCTTTTGATGTCTTTCATAGTTGTTTTCTCATCTTTGCGATATAGAATCCATCGGTCTCGTGCCGATGCGGATACAGCGTGAGCTGTCCCTCCGTCCCGCCGACGGGCAAGGAGAAGGGTTCGAGGTGAAACGCGCCGTGCGCGGCGAGAAACGCCGCGCTCACGTCCTCGTTCTCCTCGGGCAGCACGGTGCAGGTCGAATAGACCAGCACGCCGCCGGGCCTAACGTAGCGCGCGGCGTTGGAGAGAATCGCGCGCTGGACCTCCGGCAGTGCGGCAAGCGGCGCAGGGTCTTTATAGCGGATGTCCGGCTTTTTGCGGATGATGCCGAGGCCCGAGCAGGGCACGTCGCAAAGCACCACGTCAAAGGCGGCGTCCCACGCCGGACGGAACACGCGCGCGTCTGCCGCCTGCGTTTCGATGATGTCCACGCCCAGCCGCACCGCGCCGTCGCGGATGCGGCGGAGCTTGTTCTCATGCAGGTCGCAGGACACGATTCTGCCGCGGTTGCGCATGGCAAAGGCGGCGGAAAAGGACTTTCCGCCCGGTGCCGCGCAGACGTCCAGCACCGTCATCTCCGGCTGTATCCCCGCCACGAGCGACACAAGCCGTGCCGCCGCGTCCTGCACGAGGAATTCGCCGCGGTAAAACGCGGGCAGGGTCGTCAGGTCGCCCACGCCCCGCAGCTCCAGACAGTCCGGTGCCCAGGCGTGCGGCTTCGCGTCAATGCCCGCGCCGCACAGCTCGGAAAGCAGCGCTTCCTGCGTGCATTTGAGCGGGTTAACCTGTGCCGTCAGCGGTGCGAGGGCGTTGTCCGCGCGCAGAAACGCCTCAGCTTCACGCGCGCCGAGCAAGGCAAGCATGCGCTCCGTCAGCCAGCGCGGGTGACTGGTGCCGATGCTCAGGCGCTCCACGGTGTCCTGCGGCAGTGCGGGAAGGGCGGTCTTGCGCTGCGACAGTCTGCGCAGCACGGCGTTCACCAGTCCCGCGGCGGAAGCGCGCCTGTTTGCCTTGGCCAGTTCCACCGCCTCGCTGACGGCGGCGTGGTCCGGAACCTTGTCGAGAAACAGAATCTGATAGGCGCCGATGCGCAGAATGTCGGGCAGCGGCTGCTGCAGATGCTCCAGCCGCTGCGTGCAGAAGGCGGCAAGATACCAGTCCAGCAGCATGCGGGTTTGCAGCACGCCGTAGACAATGCGGCTGGCAAGCGCGGCGTCCGCCGCGCTCAGGCTCTCGCGCGAAAGCGCAGCGGCAAGGGCGGCGTCCGCCCATGCGTCGTTCCTCCGGCAGGCGGTCAGCACGCGCAGTGCAAGGGCCCTTGCGCTCATGTCAGCTCCGTTCCCGCCGCAATGCGCCTGCCGTTGAGCCAGGCCTGCGCCGTCATGCGCTTGCCGCCCTCGCTCTGCAGTTCGGTGACGATGACGGAGCGCCCGTCGCCGCAGGCACAGACGATGCCGTTTTTCGCGGCGCGGCGCGTTCCCGGCGCGTCGGCGGTCTCGCCGCCGCGCAGCGCGTGCCAGACCTTGGCGGTTTTGCCGTCCAGCGTCATGCTCGCACAGGGCCAGGGCACCAGCGCGCGCACCTGGTTGATGACCTCCTCTGCGCTTCGGCTGAAGTCGATGGGCGACATCTCCCGCGAGAGCATGGCGGCATAGGTGGCGTCCGCCTCGTTTTGCGGCGTCCGCGTCGCGGTGCCGTCCGCTATGGCGGGGATGGTGTCGCACAGCAGCGACGCGCCCAGCGCGGCAAGGCGCGCGAACAGCTGCTCGGCGTCCTCGTCCGCGCCGATGGGCGTGGTGCGCACGGAGATGATATCCCCCGCGTCGAGCCGTCGCGCCATGTGCATGATGGTGATGCCGGTCTCATGCTCGCCGTTGAGGATGGCGCGGTTGATGGGCGCCGCCCCGCGATACCGCGGCAGCACGGAGCCGTGCACGTTGATGCTGCCGTGCGCGGGAATGCGCAGAATCTCCTCCGGCAGAATCTGCCCGTAGGCCGCCACGACCGTCAGCTCCGGCGCAAGCGCGCGCAGCTGCTCCGCCGCCTCCGGCGCGCGCATGGAAAGGGGCTGATACACCGGCAGACCAACGGATAAGGCATATTCCTTTACAGGCGGTGCGGTCAGCTTCTTCCGGTTGCCGGGCTTGTCCGGCTGTGTGAACACGCCGACGATTTCGTGCCCATGCTCCACCAGCGCGCGCAGCGAGGCGACGGCAAACTCCGGCGTTCCCATAAAGGCGATTCTCATTCGTCCGCTTCCTCGTACTGCTCGGGATGGTCCTTGATGTACTGCTCCAGCTCCTCATCGCTGAGCAGGTGGTCGCAGCGCTCCGTGTAGAGGTGACCGTCCAGGTGCTCAATCTCATGGCAGAAGCAGCGGGCGGTCAGGTCCTCGTCCTCAACCTCGAAGAACGCGCCGTCGCGGTCCTGCGCACGCACGCGCACGGTGTACGGACGGGTGACGATGCCGAAGCGCCCGGGAATGCTCAGGCAGCCCTCCAGCCCCGTCTGCTCGCCTTCACTTGCAATGATTTCGGGGTTGATGAGCTCGATAATTTCGCCCTCGCTGTCTTCGACGATGCAGACGCGGCGCAAAATGCCGACCTGGGGCGCGGCAAGTCCGACGCCGCCGGACTCCTCCAGTGTCTCCGCCATGTCGTCCAGCAGCGTGTGCAGCCGCGCGTTGAAGTCTGTCACAGGGCGGCAGACCTTTTCCAGAATCGGGTCTCCCCGCTCCACGATTTTGCGAATAGCCATAATAGTCGTATCTCCCTTTTTAATCTGAAGCATTGCAGTCGGCAAAGATGTCGAGACTGCGGTTCTCACTGTGTCGATGAAACGCGAGCAGAAACTCGCTGACCAGCCGCCGCAGCTCGCGCGTATTCCTTGCCACAAGAAACACGCGGTAGCGGTAGCGGTTGTTTACCTTGAGGACGGGCGCCCCGGCGGGACCGAGCACCTCAACGTTCAGCGCGCGCAGGTCCGCGCGTTGCGCCGTTTCGATGCGCAGCGCGTCCCGCAGCGCCGTTGCCGCGCGAAGCACCTGCGTCTCGTCCATGCCGCTCACCGTCATGGTGATGAGGTCGGCAAAGGGCGGATAGCGGCGCAGACTGCGCATTCGGAGTTCGCTTTCATAAAACGCCTCGTAATCCTGCGCCGCGGCGGCGCGAATCACGTCGTTGTCCGGGGTATAGGTCTGGATGATTGCCCTGCCCTGCTTGCTGCCGCGGCCCGCGCGACCCACCACCTGCGAGAGCAGGCTGAACGTCCGCTCCGCGGCACGGTAGTTGTCCACATAGAGCGAGAGGTCCGCCGCCAGCACGCCGACGAGCGTGACGTTTTCAAAGTCCAGTCCCTTTGCGACCATCTGCGTGCCGAGCAGGATGGGCGTGCGCTCCGTCTCAAACCGGCGCAGCAGCTTTTCATGCCCGTGACTTGCGCCGACGGTGTCGGCGTCCATGCGCAGCAGCGGCACGCCCGGAAATGCGGCAGCGAGCTCCTGCTCCACCTTCTGGGTTCCCGCGCCGACAGGGTGCATCGGACTGCCGCAGTCGGGACAACGCTCGTAGGCGGGGCGGGAAAACCCGCAGTAGTGGCACATGAGGCGGCGGTTCGCGGAATGATAGGTCAGCGGCACGCTGCAGCGCGGGCACTCCGGCGCCGACCCGCAGGCACCGCACAGCAGCATCCTTGCACTGCCGCGCCGGTTGAGAAACAGAATGCTCTGCTCCCCGCGCGCAAGGTTTTCCTCCAGCTCCGTCCGCAGCGGCGCGCTGAGAATGCCCTCGTTGCCGGCGCGCAGCTCCTGCCGCATGTCCGCGATGGTCACGGCGGGAAGGCTGTGCGCATTGTATCGCTTGTAAAGGTGAAACACTTGATAGCGCCCGTTGCGCGCGTAGTACGAGGTCTCGACCGTGGGCGTAGCGGAGCCGAGCAGCAGCAGCGCGCCATGGCTGGCACAGCGGAACTGCGCAACGTCGCGCGTGTGATAGCGCGGGGCGCTTTCCGAGCAATAGGTGCCCTCCTGCTCCTCGTCCATGATGATGACGCCGAGCTTGTCCAGCGGCGCGAACACCGCCGAGCGCGTGCCCAGCACGACGCGCACCTCGCCGCGGCGGATGCGCTTCCACTGGTCATAGCGCTCCGTCAGGCGCAGAGCGCTGTGAAGCAGGGCGACCTCGTTGCCGAAAATTGCGGTGAACTTCGCCATCATCTGTGGCGTGAGCGCAATCTCGGGCACGAGCAGCAGCGCGGTCTTTCCGCGGGAGAGCACCGACTCAATCAGCCGGATATAGACCTGCGTCTTGCCGCTGGCGGTCACGCCGTGGAGCAGCGCGGCGCTTGCCTCGCCGCTGCGTGCCAGCGCATCCAGACCGTCGAAAACCGCCTGCTGCTCCGCGTTGAGGGCAAAGGACAGCTCCTCCGCCTCATAGTTGGGCACGCGGAAGACCTCCAGCTCAGAAAAGCAGAGAATCCCGTCTTTTTCCAGCTTGCGGAGCGTCTGCGCCGTTGCGCCGGTGTAGTAGTAGACGTCGGTGTTCGGCAGCGCGCCCTGTGTGCAGAGCAGTTCCACCACCGCGCGGCGCACGGTGGCGTTTTTCTGTTTCGCCACGGCTGCCCGGGCGCTTTCGCTGTCCACGGCAAGGGAGACCATGCGCACGCGCCTATCGCTGACGGAGCGGACGGCGGTACGCTCCACCGTGACCAGCGAGCGCTCTCTGAGCGCCTGAAGCGCCGCGGCAGCGCCGGCACCGGCCATGTACACAAGCGTCTCCACATCCGCCTTCCCCTGCTCGGAAAGCGCGCGCAACACAGCCGCCTCCGTGCCGTCGGGCAGAACGGAGGCAAGCGCAACCTGTGGGTCCAGCCCCTCCGCGATGCGCCACAGCTCCGTATAGCGGAACCAGACGCCGGAGGGCAGGATGGTGCGGATTGCATCATAATAGGTGCAAAAATAGCGCGCCTTCATCCAGCGCACAAGGCGCAGCAGCTCCGGACCCATCAGCGGCGCATTGTCCAGCACCGCGTCGATGGGTTTGTAGTGTGCGTCCGGCGCACCGTGCGAAAGCTCCAGCACGAAGCCTTCGCTGCGCCGGTTGCCGCGTCCGAAGGGAATGGTGACGCGCATCCCGGCGCGGAGCACAGAATGCATCGCCGCCGGGACCAGATAGGTATAGGCGCGGTCGGCGGCGTAGGGCACACCGGCGACCGCGACCTGTGCAAGTATCTCGCTCAACGGCGGATGGAGATATCCACGTCGGCAGCGCTGAGCTTGCCCTCCTCAACCTCCTTAAGCGCGGTTGTGACGGGCTTTTCGTCCAGCGGTTCGCCGCTTTCGTCGGCAGCCTCGGCAATCTGGCGCGCGCGGCGCGAGACGACGTTGACGAGCAGGTAGCGGTTGGGCACGCGCTCATTGAGCTTGGACATGGCAGGATAGAGCATCATAAGAGTTCCTTCTTTCTTTTGTTCGTGACGGAAGCAATTTCTCTCTGTGCGTATACCAACGCGGCAGAGGCTCGTTCATTCGCTGAGTATCTTCATGCGGTCGGCGGGCTTGCAGTGCTCTGCCAGCATGATGGCACTCAGCTCGCGCACCGCGTTTTCCACGGAGTCGTTGATGACAAAGTAATCGTATACGTCGGCGGTCTGCAGCTCGGACTTTGCGCGCAACAGGCGCTTTTGCACCTTTTCGGGGCTGTCCGTGCCGCGGCTGGTAAGGCGGCGCTCCAGTTCCTCCCACGAGGGCGGCGCAATGAAAATGCGCACGGTGTCCGGCCGCTTGGTCTTGACCTGCAGCGCGCCCTGCACCTCGATGTCGAGGATGACGTCCTTTCCGTCGTTCATCGCGCGGTCGACGTATTTCTTCGGCGTGCCGTAGAAATTGCCGACATATTCGGCGTACTCCAGCAGCGCCTCCGCGTCAATCAGCTCCTGAAAGCGCTGTACGCTGATGAAGTGATAGTGAACGCCGTCCTCCTCTCCCTCACGCGGCTCGCGCGTGGTGGCGGAAATGGAGAAGTACAGGTCCTCACGGTTTTTGAACAGCTCGTGGAGTACGGTGCTCTTGCCGACGCCGGAGGGACCGGAGATGATGAACATCTTACCTTTCTGCATAGGAAACCTCCTCTTCCAGTCCGCCGAGCACCTCAATGCCCGTGCGGGATACGATTTTGTCCGCCGGAATGGCGGAGAGCACGACGTGGTCGCTGTCCATGATGAACACCGCCGCCGTTTTGCGCCCGTAGGTCGCGTCGATGAGCATGCCGCGCTCGCGGGACTCCTGAATCAGGCGCTTGATGGGCGCGGAGTCCGGCGACACCACGGCGAGCATGCGCTCGGCGGAGACCATGTTGCCGAAGCCTATGTTGATGAATTGCATGGCTTCCCTCTCATTCGATGTTCTGCACCTGCTCGCGGATTTTCTCGACCTCTGCCTTGAGCGCAATCACCACGCGGGCAATCTCCACGTCGTTGCACTTGGAGCCGACGGTATTGCTCTCGCGGTTGACCTCCTGAATGAGAAAGTCCATCTTGCGGCCCATCGGCTCGTCGGACGAGAGCATGTCGCGCAGTTGGGACACGTGGCTGCGCAGGCGCACGGTCTCCTCGTCCACGGCGACCTTGTCGGCGTAAATCGCCGCCTCGCTGAGGATGCGCGACTCCTCAATGGTGGTGCTCTGCAGCACCTCGTTCATCCGTGCGGTCAACCGTTCGCGATACTCGCGCACGGTTTCCGGCGAGCGCGCCTCGACCTGTCCGGTCAGGCTCTCAATGGTTGTCAGCCGCGCGGCGATGTCAGACGCCAGTTTTTCGCCCTCGACGGCGCGCATGGCGTTGTATGCGGCAAGCGCCTCGTCCGCTACGGCGCAGATGTCCGATTGCACGCACTCCAGGTTCTCCTCCGCCTTGGTGACGGTCAGCACGTCGGGAAAGCGCGCGACGTCCGCCGCGGAGTACGCGTGCAACTGGAAATTGCTGAGCGAAGAGATGGTGTGCAGCGCGTCCAGATACGCCTTGGCCAGCGGTTCGTTGACCGTGACAACCGTCTCGTCCGCGCCGGTGGCGTCGATGCTGATGAACAAGTCCACCTTGCCGCGGGATACGGCGTTTTGCACGCGGCGCTTGAGGGCGTCCTCTGTGAAGATATAGGCGCGCGGCATCTTGACGGCAACGTCGAGATAGCGGTTGTTGACGCTGCGCACCTCAACGGTGATGTCCCGCCCGTTGAGCGTTTGTCTTGCCCGACCGTAGCCGGTCATGCTTTTTACCATTCGTGTTTCCCCTTCTTTATCTTAAACTGGCTTGCCTTAGCAGATGCAGCATCGTCCGCCGCTGAGTACGCAACAGGACCATGCGGCGCAAAGGCGCATGCAGTCCGAGTTGCCATAGGTCATCGAGCCGAAGCCGCGGAACCCGGCAGGCTGATAGCCGCTGTTGTTGAACATCTCCATCGCCTTGCGGTACTCCGCGTTGTCCGGGTCCATCTGGCAGGCGGTCTGGATATAGCGCTTTGCATCGTCCATCCAGCCGCGGCGGTGACAGACGATGCCCATCAGGAAATTCCAGTCCGCGTTGTGCTCCTGTGCCTCGTTGAGCAGACGCTCCGCCTGTGTGATGTCGCCGTTGTTGATGGCGATGCGCACGCGCCGGAGCAGCGGGTCCGCTCCGGCAGTCTGATACGATGTGCTGCTGTAGGAGTAGGAGCTGTAGCTGCCCTGCTGTGCAGTGTAGCCGCTGCGCGCCTTGCGCTGGCGCTGCACCTGCTCGTACGCCTCGTTGATTTCCTTCATCTTTTCCTGTGCGAGGTCGGCAAGCGGGTTGTCATGGTAGTTGTCCGGGTGATATTTTCGGGCAAGCTCACGATAGGCGTGCTTGACCTCCTCGTCCGTGGCGTTGGGCGAGACATTCAGCACCTTGTAAGGGTCGGTCATTGCGTATCTCCTTCCGTTGTTTGTTCGTGCCTGAGACGCGAAGGCTTGCGATAGACACCCCTGAGGACGGCACCGCCGATGCCGTACAGGCTGTCATAGAATATGCTGTCGAGCACGCCGGTCCACGCCCCCGCGTCCAGCAGCGCATAGGCGCTTGCCATCTGCCGGATGGAGGCGTCCAGCGTCTCGCCGAGGGCGCAGCGCACCTCGTCGGTCAGCGCGTCGCCGCTGAGCGAATAGCGATAGCGGATGGGGTTGTAGTTTCCGCTTTTGGCGTCGTCGGTGAAGTCGTCTGCCGCGTCCACCAGATAAATCCAGCGGCCAAGGTGGTAAAAGAGCTGTGCGTAGACGCGGCGCTTGAGCACGTCCGGCTCCGCCAGGGCAAGCTGCGAGAGCAGCGTGGCGAAGGGCTCCGCCGCCGCATCCAGCGAGGCGCAGTGCGCCGCCTCGCGCTCGCTGAGCTTTTGCAGCTGCGCGCGCACCGCCGTGTCGAAGTCCGCCGCGTCCGCGCGCGCTTTGCGGTATGCGCGGCGCAACAGCAACGCGGCAAAGCGATAGCCCAGAGCGGCAAAAAAGCCGTGGTCCGCAATGTGGTCCTGAAGCTGCCACCACGACAGCACGACGCTGTAGGCCGCGGCGGTGTCCAGCGCGGAAGAGGCGTTCATGGCGCTGCAGCCCTTGCAGGGATGGACCACGCAACGGCGGCAGCCGATGCGCGTATCCGTGCCCAGAGAGAGCAGGATTGCCAGAAGCGTGAAGTCATAGTTGAGCAGAAAGCGCGCCGCAAAGCCGTACTTCCGCCCCAGCGTGTGGCACAGACCGCAGTAGGCGGCACGAAAGCGCTCGTTTTCCTCCTCACTCAGCCGATGCGCGGCAGGACGGACGTAACCGAACATATCAGAACGACTGTACGATGGTGAAGGTCATGCCGCCGCTGCGCCGCACCGAGCGGTCATAGAGGATGGCAGGCACGATACCGGCAAAGAACGCAAGCACTGCCACCGCAACCGCCACGGCGGAGCCAAAGGAGGACGCGGCGAAGTATCCGAGGAAGAACAGCACCACGGGCAGCATATACACCAGAAGAATTACGCCGAAAATCTGGCGCGAGCTGCTCTCGACGACGACCTTCTGCCCCGCCTGCGCGCCGATGGGGTTGTCCACCAGCGCGCGGATGGGCGCGGCGGTGCCGCCGCAGCCGGCGCACTCGTGACAGTCGTGCGCGCAGGCGGACTGGCGCGCGACGACAATCTCGGCGCGCCCGTCCTGACGCAGCTTTTCTACGGTTGCGATTTGCTTCATCTCTCTGCCTCCTCGGTGGCGGCGGTCTCGTCCACCGCACCGCTCTCCCCCTCTTCGGTGTTCCCGCTCTCCGGCGTTTGGATGCGCACTGTGAGCTGGTAGACGTCCATCGAACCGATGTCGGGCTCGCCCTTGATGCGGATGATGGCGGGGACGGTGTAGGTGCCGCTGGCGTTCGCAACGTCCTTCAAATCAGCGACGGCGGTGATGTCCTCGGAGGAGATGGCGTTCAGCGTGCCCTGTGCGCCGCGCAGCACCACGTTCAGTGAAGAGGTGACCACCTCCACGCTGCGCTCCGTATCGTTGAAATTGTCATAGCCGAAGTTGGTCACAGTGTAGTTCTCCGTGCTCACGTCCCGGTTGGCAATGGTCAGCGTCGCCTGCGTGATGCCGCTGAGATTGTTCAGTCCATCGGGCACGGGTATGGCGAAGGAAATGCGCTGTTCTTCTGTAATCTCGGAGAGGACGACCTCGCCGAGCAGCAATTCGCTGACTTCCGCCAAATCGCTCGCATCGCCGGAGAGCGTGATTTTATCCACGTCCAGCGCGTAGTCATAGCTCTCCTTGCGGACGCCCGCCTCCTCAAGGAAGTCGATGGTCAGCGGCACGTCCTTGGCGGAGATGACAGGCATCGTCACCTGCACGGTGTTGGTGGCGGAGTGGATGCTGCTGTTTTCAATCAGGACGCCGTCCTCGTCATAGAGCTCGTAAGAGAGCTGCTCGTTGACGGTGGACGCCGCGTTTTCAATGTTCAGCGTAACCTGCGCGTAGCTCACGCGCGTGACCTCGCTTTGCTGTCCCCAGATTTCCAGCACCTCGGGCAGCGTCGTGACGCGACCGGCGGCGTGTCCGTCCGCCACGGTGCCCACCAGATTGACGCGAATCTCCACGTCGTTCTTGCGGAACAGGTCGCCTACGCGGACGGAGACGGTCTGTACCGTGGGCGATTTGACCGAAATCATGCTGGAGCTGATGCCGGGCGGGTACGCGATGGAATAGGAGATGGACTGACTGCCCGTTGAGTTGACGCTAATCAGATTGGCGTACACGTGCAGCCGCTCGGGGTCAAAGCCAAAAATGATGTTGCGCGGCATTGTCAGTACAAGGTCCACCGTGGTGTCGTTGCCGTCCAGCAGGACAAAGCCCTTGTTGGCAAGCGCCGTCTCGGCGTTGAGAAACTCCACGGGAACGTCATAGAGAGAAAGGTCCACGTCGGACGTGCTGTTGACATAATACCAAAGCGCGAAGGACGCAATCACGGAGATGGCGATATACAGCGCCTTTCTTCGGTTACTGAATTCCATCGTCCTCGGCCTCCTTTTCTTTAGACTCTGCTTTGAAGCGGCGAAGCAGCGGACGAAGCCAGGTAAATCTCGCTTTCTCCTCGTCCTCCTCGGGAATCAGCTCGTTGCTCAGAATCTTACTCAGCGTCTGGGGGGTCAGATAGCGCTTGAGCTGGCCGTCAATGGCAACGGAGATTGCGCCCGTCTCCTCCGAGACGATGACAACGACGGCGTCGGAATTCTCGCTCATGCCGATGCCGGCGCGGTGGCGGGTGCCAAGGTCACGGCTGATGTTGGTTTTGTGCGTAAGCGGCAGAATGCAGCCCGCCGCATACAGCCTGCCGTTGCGCACAATGACTGCGCCGTCGTGCAGGGCTGCCTTGACGAAAAAGATGTTTTTGAGCAGTTGGCTGGTAATCTGTGCGTCCACGATGGTGCCCGTGCGCGCAATTTCATCCAAGGTGACAATGCGCTCAAAGACCATCAGCATTCCCGTGTGTGACTCGGACATCTCGGCGCAGGCATCCACCGTCTGCGCAATCGCGGACTCCAGCACGCCGGTGCGCTGTACACGGGCGAAGGGATTGAAGGAGCCGAGCTTGGTGGCGCCGAGCTGTTCGAAAATCCGTCGAATCTCCGGCTGGAAGATGACCATCAGCCCAATGATGCCCCAGGTGAGAATGGCGCGCAGAATTGCATTGATTGTGTTGAGCTGAAACACCATCGACAGCGCCAGGAAAAGCAAGAAGAGAAGGATGCCCCTGCCGAGATTTGCTGCATGCGTGCGCCCGAGCCATCTCAGCCCTTGATAGAGCGCAAAGGAGAGCAGAGTAATATCAGCCCAGTCCGACAGCGCGAACGTGCCGACGTAGCGCAGAAAGCCCTCGAAGAAAGTTGACAAGACAGACACCCCGTTTCAAGCAATGGACAGAATCCCATAATTAACCCATATTCTAATATAAAAGCCGAGGAAATGCAACGGTGCGAGCGTGAATTTTCCGAAAATTCCGGCGCATGTTTTGGTTTACTTTGCCAGTGAGAGCGCAGAAGAACAAAAAGACACTGCGCAGCGCGCTTCTCCCCTGCAAACACGAAACAGCACGGGCAGCGCAGACGAGATGCCGGAGTTCCCGGAATCTCCCCCTGCGCTGCCCGGAATGGCATGTGAGAGAGCAGGCGTTCCCCGCTGCAAGGAGCGAGTATCCGCCGTTGTTATTGAACAAAAGATTAGTTTTTTTCAATCAACGCCACGGCATGAGCGGCGATGCCCTGCAGACTGCCCGTAAAGCCGAGGTGTTCCTCGGTGGTCGCCTTCACGCTGACGCGGGAAACGTCAAGCCCAAGCGCCTCGGCGATGCGGCGGCGCATTTCCTCGATGAACGGCGAGAGCCGCGGCGCCTGCGCCAGCACCGTGGCGTCAACGTTGACGACCTCGAAGCCCGCGTGGCGCAGCAGTCCGCCGACGGAGCGCAGCAGCACCATGCTTGAAACGCCCTTGTAGGCGGGGTCGGTGTCGGGAAAATGCTGCCCGATGTCCCCCATCGCCGCCGCGCCCAGCAGCGCGTCCATGATGGCGTGGAGCAACACGTCGGCGTCCGAGTGCCCGTCCAGCCCCAGCTCAAAGGGAATCTGTACGCCGCCGAGTATCAGCCTGCGTCCCTCGGTCAGGCGGTGCACGTCGTAGCCGTGTCCGATGCGTAAGTGTGTCATGTCTGTACTCCTTTGTCGGAAACAGCGAAAAAGAGAGGTCAGCCCTCTCTGTTCGCCAGGATTGCCTCTGCCAGAATCATGTCCAGAGGCGTTGTGATTTTGATGTTTTCATCCAGTCCGGGTGTCAAGTGAACCTCCTTGCCGAACCGCTCTACAGCGGAGCAATCGTCCGTTAAAACAGCGCCTGCGCCGATGGCGGAGTGCAGCGCTGCGCGCAGCAGCTGCGCGTCGAAGACCTGCGGCGTCTGCACGGCATAGAGCAGCGAACGGTCCGGCGTGCTGCGCACGACGCCGTCCGCTGCAATCTTAATTGTGTCCTTGACGGGCAGTGCGGGAGCGGCGGCATAGTGGATACGCGCCTGTTCGATGACCGCGTCAATCAGTTCCGGCGTGACAAAAGGACGGGCGCCGTCCTGCACAGCAAGCAGGTCGGCGTCGGGATCCGCCTCTGTGGCGGCGCGGAGGACGGATTCCTCACGCGTCGCCCCGCCAATCACGACCTTCACAGGTTTTTTGATGCCCCAGGTTTTACAGAGCTCTGCAAACGGCTCCAAATCCTCCTCCCGTGCGGCGATGATGATTTCGCGAATGCCGGAGGCGGCGTCCACCGCCTGCAGCGTATGCGCCAGAACGGGTTTCCCGCCCAGCGGGAGCAGCAGTTTGTTCTCCCCTGCCATGCGATGGGAAGAACCGGCTGCAGCGATGAGCGCCGAACAGTGGGGTCCGACCGGACGGCGACTGCGGAAGATTGTTTGCCAGAGCTTCATAGTCAGCTCTCCTTTTTCATCATTACGGCGTTGATGCGCGTCTCGGCGTCGGCGTAGTCCAGCCCCTCCGAGAGCACAACCTCAGAAATCAGGATTTGCTTGGCACTGTGGAGCATTTTCCGTTCACCATTGGACAAGCCGCGCTCATTGTCCCGGTGCATCAGCGCTTTGATGACGCCGGAGACCTCGACCAGATTGCCGCTTTTGATGCGCTCCATGTTTTCTCGGTATCGGTGGTTCCAGTTCGCCGTCATATCGATGCTCAGACCGGGAATCTGCGCGATGACGGCTTCAATCTCGCTTTCGGACAAGATGTTGCGGATGCCGATTGCTTTCGTGTTTGCAGTCGGAATCTTTAACGTCAGTCCGGAAATGGGCATTTTAAACACATAAAACTGAATCATTTTTCCACTGATTTTCTCTTCCACGATTCGTTCAATCACACCCGCGCCATGCATCGGGTGTACGATTCTGTCTCCTAATTGGTACATCCATTGCCCACCTCCCTTCTGACGCAACGGCATGATCCCTGTGCCGCTGGTCTGATTTAACGATGTTTACAAAGACCCTATACAAGTATAACAAGAAAATCTGAATTTGGCAAGAGCAAATGTTAGGCAAATGCCAAAAAGCCGCAGATATCCTTCAAAAGACATCTGCGGCTTTGCGGATTTACTTGTTGGTACGGCGCCAGATGCCCATTTTCTCGGCAGAGGCGATGAGTTCCTCCCGGAAATCCGGGTGGGCGATGCCGATGAGCGCCTCCGCCCTCTCCCAGGTGGACAGCCCCTTGAGGTTGACCATGCCGTACTCGGTGACGACGTACTGGGTGCAGGAGCGCGGGTCGGTGGCGATGGAGCCGGGGGTCAGCGTGGGCACGATGCGGCTCTTGACGGTGCCGTCCTTGCCCTTGACCGTGGAGGACATGCAGATGAAGCTCTTTCCGCCCTTGGACAGGTAAGCGCCCATGCAGAAGTCAAGCTGCCCGCCGGTGCCGGAGATGTGCTTGACGCCCGCGCTCTCCGCGTTGACCTGACCGAAGAGGTCGCAGTCGATGGCGTTGTTGATGGAGATGAAGTTGTCAATCTGGGCGATGACGCGCACGTCGTTGGTGTAGTCCACCGGCGCGGCCATGACGTCCGGGTTGCGGTTCATGAAGTCGTACATCCTCTGGGTGCCGGCGGCGAAGGCGTAGACCTGACGGCCCTTGTCGATGCTCTTGTTCTTGCCGGTAATCTTCCCGGCGAGGGTCAGGTCGACGAAGCCGTCCACATACATCTCGGTATGGGCGGAGAGGTCCTTGAGGTCGGAGGTCGCCAGCACGGAGCCGATGGTGTTGGGCATGCCGCCGATGCCGAGCTGGAGGCAGGCACCGTTGGGAATCTCGGGGACGACGAGGTTGGCGACCGCAACGTCCACAGGCGTCGGGGCGGCAGCGGGCGGCAGAGCGCCGACGGGCGGGTTCTCACCCTCGACGACGTAATCCACGTCCTTGATGTTGATTTCGGTGCCGGTGAGACCGAAGACCCAGGGCTGATTGGTGTTGACCTCAACGATAATCTTCTTTGCCTTCGCCAGCATGTCGGCAAGATGGGACGCGCCGAGGGCGAAGCTGAAGTTGCCGTGGCTGTCCATGGGCGTGACCTGAATCATGGCGACGTCCACATTGGCGTTCCCGTCGCGGTAGAAGCGCGGCAGCTCGCTGTAGCGCATGGGCGAGAAGAAGCCCTTCCCCGCCGAAATGATCTTGCGATCCACGCCGGTGCAGTGCCAGGAGTGCCAGATGAAGTGCCCCTCGCCGTTCTCCGCCTCCGCCACGGCGGGCATCCACAGCGTCACGCCGCCGCGGAACTTGACGTCCGTGAGCTCGTTCACGCGCTTGGCGAGCGCCTTGTCGAGGGTGTAGGGGTGGTTGGTGCACCAGCCGTAATCCACCCAGTCGCCGGACTTGACCAGCTTGACCGCCTCGTCGGCGGTGGTCAGCTTCTGCTGATAGAGCGCTGCGTAATCCATAATGGAACCTCCCGTATGTTCATTCGTTTTTGCTTCACATGTAAAAACAATTATACCACAGATGCCGCCCTTTGCAAATGCTTTTTGCGGATTTGACAAGAAAAGGAGGACAGGCGTGCCTGTCCTCCTTTCAAAATGCGATTGTGGACAATCAGTCCTCTTCTTCTTCCTCTTCGTTCGCGGGGGTGAGGATGGCGCGGATGCTCAGGGAGATCTTCTGCTTCTCCTCGTCCACGGCGGTAATCTTCGCCTCGACGGTCTCGCCCTCGGTGAGCACGTCGCCCGGCTTCTCGATGCGGCGGTCAGCGATTTGGGAGATGTGAATCAGACCGTCCACGCCCGGCACGACCTCGGCAAAGGCACCGAAGGTCATCAGCTTGACGATGCGCACCTTGGCAACGTCGCCGACCTGATAGGTGTTCATGAAGACCTCCCAGGGGTTCTGGGTGCGGTCCTTGACGCCGAGGGAAATCTTGCGCTTCTCCGCGTCGAAGGAGATGACGTAGACGTCCAGATGGTCGCCGACCTTGACGATCTCGGAGGGGTGCTTGATGCGGCTCCAGCTCAGCTCGCTGATGTGGACCATGCCGTCCACGCCGCCGATGTCGACGAACACGCCGTAGCTGGTCATGGACTTGACCACACCGTCATAGTGCTTACCGACCTCGATGTTGTCCCAGACTTCCTTCTGAGCGGCGATGCGCGCCTCGTTCAGGACGCTGCGAATCGAGCCGACCACGCGGCGGCGGGCACGGTTGACCTCGGTGATGCGGAGCTTGACCGACTGCTTGACCATGGAGCTCAGGTCCGCCTCGCGGGGCTGACCGCTCTGGGATGCGGGCACGAAAACGCGGACACCCTTGACGGACACAACGATACCGCCCTTGTTGACCTCGGAAACAGTGCCCTCCATCACGGTCTTCTCTTCGACCGCCTTTTCAATGTCCTCCCATACTTTGACCGCATCGAGGCGCTTCTTGGAAAGCGTGGCATAGCCCTCCACGTCATTGACGCGGACGATGTAGGTCTCAATCTCATCGCCCACGTGGACGATGTCCTCAACCTTCGCGTTGGGGTCCGCGCTCAACTCGGAGATGGGGATGTAGCCCGCCTGCTTGCAGCCGAGGTCCACCTGAATCTCAGTGGAGCCGATTGCGGTAACGGTGCCCGTTACCTTGTCGCCGGTGTTGAGGGTCTTGAAGGACTTTTCGAGCATTTCCTCGAAGGATTCGCCTTCTGTCAGTTTGGTTTCGTTCTTGATTTCTTCCGTCATGGTTGCATATACCTCCTTAATGATGCTAGCAGGCGTTGAAGCGCCGGCGGTGAGACCCGCAGTCATGCAACCAAAAAAGACGTCCGGCGAGAGCTCACCCGCCGTCTCAATCTGGACGACGCGGAAACAAGCCTCTTTGCAAATCTCTGTCAAATGTCTCGTGTTAGCGCTTTTGCGGTCTCCAACTACCACCATCACGTCCACTTCAGAGGCAAGCTTTGCTGCCTCTGTTTGACGCTTCTGCGTAGCTCCGCATATTGTATCACAAACTTTCAGATTTGTACACCTTTTTTTTAGAAAATCTAAACAGTTTTTCCAAACCGCACGAATACAGGTGGTTTGCGCCACGATGAGCGTGCTTTTCTGCGGATTGAGGCGTCCCTCTTCCAGCCAGTGTTCCATCACGGCCGGGCTGTCGCCCACCAGTGCGCCGTGGCAGCGGCTGGCGATGGCGATGACCTCCGGGTGCTGTGCCTCCCCGATGATGACGACCTGCGCCCCTTCCGCCTCCGCCTCGGAGACCAGCTGCTGGGTGTGGCGCACGTTGGGACAGGTCGCGTCCACGACCTCCGCCCCGCGAGCGACCAGCGCCTCGATGACCTCGCGCCGCTCGCCGTGGGAGCGGATGAGCACCGCCTCCTGCGCTCTTGCCTCCTCGGGCGCCGTAATCTGGCGCATGCCAAGCGCGTTGAGCTCGGCAATGACGTTGTCGTTGTGGATGAGGCTGCCGAGCATGGCGCCGCCGCGCGTGCGCGCGGTCTGCTCCGCCAGTTCCACCGCGCGTTTCACGCCGTAGCAGAATCCGGCGGATTGAGCCAGTATGACCTTCACGGCTTCGCCTCCCTGCCCAGCGCGTACGCGCGGCGCAGCACCTCGTCCGCAAAGGCCTGGTACTCCTCCGCCGTGCCGCGCCGGCCCGCGGTCTTGGGCTCATAGGGCGCGCCGAAGACGATGTGCGTTCTGTGCAGCAGCTTTTTGCGCTCGCCCGCGTAGACCGGCACCAGCACCGCGCCCGTGCGCAGCGCGAGCATGGCGACGCCGCCCTTGGCCTCCACCTCGCCCTCGTGCTTCACGCGCGTGCCCTCGGGAAAGACGAGCAGGTTTTCGCCGTCGCGCAGCGTCTTCATGGCGGTCTTGAGCGCGGCGATGTCGCTGTGTCCGCGGTCCACGCCGAACACGCCCAGCGCCGCGAGGAACTTTCCCAGAACCGGCGCGTCCATCAGCTCCTTCTTTGCCATCACGCGGATGGGGACGCTGCCGGACAGGCTCAGGCAGATGAGGATGGGGTCAACGGCGTTGGCGTGGTTGGGACAGAGAATGAACACGCGGTCCGTCGGCAGGTTCTCCAGCCCCGTTGCGCGGAAGGGGAACAGCACCCGGAACACGGGGTAAAACAGCGCGTGGTTGACGCGATAAAAGCGATTCAAAGCCCCACCTTCTCCCGTATGGTTTGCAGCAGCAGCGCAAGGCTCTGCTTAAAGTCCAGCGCGGAGGTGTCCACCGTCAGCGCATCCGCCGCGCGCACCAGAGGCGAGATGGCGCGCTGCGTGTCCTGCCGGTCACGCTCCTGCAGCTCGGCAAGCACCTCGTCATAGGGCCTGGGCGTGCCGCGCTGCTCCAGTTCGAGAAAGCGACGCTGCGCGCGCACCGCAGCGTCGGCGGTGAGAAAGATTTTGACCTCCGCATCCGGCAGGACGACGGTGCCGATGTCCCGCCCGTCCATGATGACGCTGCGCTCGCGGGCGAAGCGCCGCTGCATGTCCAGCAGAAACGCGCGCACCTTCGGCTGCGCCGACACCGCGCTGGCGTACAGGGAAATCTCCGGCAGACGGATTTCGTCCGTCACGTCCTCTCCGTTGAGGAACATGCGCTGCAGCCCGTCTGCGCCATGCTCCAGCCCAACGCGGAGCGAGGGCAGCAGAGCGGCAACGGCAGCTTCGTCCTTGGGGTCAATGCCGCGGCGGCGTGCCGCGACGCCGATGACGCGGTAGATTGCGCCGGTGTCGATGTAGGTGATGTGCAGCGCCTGCGCCGCCGCCTTGGCAAGCGTGCTTTTGCCCGCGCCGGAGGGTCCGTCCACCGCCACGGCATATCGTTTTTCGTTCATGGTTCCATCTCCTGTTCCGCCGCGGCCTCGCCGGCGGCTTTCCCGGTTGCCCAGGCAATCTGAAGGTTATAGCCGCCGGTATAGGCGTCCACGTCCAGCACCTCGCCTGCAAAATAGAGTCCCCTGACCAGCCTGGACGCCATCGTGGCGGGCGCGACCTCGCCCACCTTGACGCCGCCGGAGGTGACAATGGCCTCCTTGACCTCGCGCGTGCCCGTGACGTCAAGCGTGAAGTGCTTGAGCGTTTCGAGCAGCGCGTGCCGCTGTGCCTTGGTGATGCTGTTCGCCTTGGTGTCCGCCGGAATGCCCGTGCGGCGCACGATGACGGGAATCATGCTGTGCGGGACCAGTCCGCCGAGCAGGTTGTCATAATTCTGGTTGCTGCGCTCGGCAAAGTCGCGCAGCAGGCGCTCGTCGAGCTTCTTCTCGTCCAGCGCGGGCTTGAGGTCGATGCTAAGGCGGTAGTGCCCGCGCTCAAAATCGCGCA
This sequence comes from Oscillospiraceae bacterium, assembly GCA_024698225.1. Classification (GTDB taxonomy): domain Bacteria; phylum Bacillota; class Clostridia; order Oscillospirales; family Oscillospiraceae; genus Hominicoprocola. The sequence goes on from JAILRK010000246.1 coordinate 30,369, forward strand.
TGTGCGCGCTGGCGGAGAGCACCAGCGGACCGCTGACGCCGAAATGCGTGAACAGCAGCTCGCCCTGTTCGGCGAACACCACCTTGTTTTTCCCGTCGCGTACCGTCAGCGCCACGTTGCGCAGGGAGAGCCCCTGCATGGCGGGACAGTCCGCATCGTCGCTCGTGAGCGGGACGAGCGAGCCGCGCGGCGGCACAATCGTGTGCCCGACCTGCTTGGCGAAGCGGTAGCCGTCGCCGGTGCTGCCGGTGGCGGGATAGCTCACCCCGCCCGTGGCAACGATGACCGCGTCGGCGTCGTGGCTTGCGCGCTCGGTCTTGACGCCGCGCACCACGCCCTCGCGGAGAATCAGCGCCACGGCGCGCTCGCGCAGCAGCGTGACCTGCAGGCGGCGCAGCTCGCGCTCCAGCGCGGCGCTGACGTCGAACGAGCGGTCGGAGACGGGATAGACGCGCCTGCCGCGCTCGACCTTGAGCGGCACGCCCAGCGCCTCAAAAAACGCCATGGTGTCGCGCCCGTCCCAGCGGGAGAAGGCGCTGAAGAGGAACCTGCCGTTGCGCGGCACGTGGGCGATGAGCTCATCGCGTCCGCTGTCGTTGGTGAGGTTGCAGCGCCCCTTGCCCGTGATGTTGAGTTTTTTGCCCAGGCGCTCGTTCGGCTCCAGCAGCGTCACGGCAGCGCCCCGTCTTGCTGCGCAGATTGCCGCCATCATGCCGGCGGCGCCGCCGCCGACGACGAGTATCTTATTCATCTTCCACCTTGCCGAAAATCGAAAACTGCTCCCACACCTGCTCCAGCTCCGAAAAGCTGGTGGACACGTCCGTGCCCTTCTTGCGCGCGCAGGCGAGAATCAGGGCGTTGAGCATGCTCATCGGTGCGGCGAGCGAGTCCACGAAGGAAATCATCTCGTTGTGGACCAGCAGCACGCCCTCTGCCGCGCGGGCGACGGGCGACATCTCGCTGTCGGTCAGCCCGAGTATCGTTGCGCCGCGGTCCTTGGCGAACTGGATGGTCTTGAGCGCCAGCTCCGAATAGCGCGGGAAGCAGATGGTGAACACCACGTCGCCCGGGCCGACGCGGAAAATCTGGTCGAAGGTGCCCGCCGCGCCGCCCTGCACCAGCGTCACGTTGTCGAAAATCATGCGCATATAGAAATTGAAATAGCCCGCGAGAAAGGACGAGGAGCGGAACCCGACGATGTAGATGCGCCTGGCGCGGACAATCTGCTCGGTCACGCGGTCGAACTCATAGGCGTCGGTCTGGTCGATGGCCATGCGGATTTTCTCCATGTCGCGGTGCAGCACGTTGGTCACAAGGTCGCTGCCGCTCAGCGCGCCGTCCGACGCCTGAATGCGCTGAATTGAGGTCAGCTTGCCGCGAATCATCTCCTGCAGCGCGCGCTGCATGCTGGGATATCCGTCGTAGCCGAGCTGGGTCGCAAAGCGGACGACTGTGGACTCGCTGACCTCCACGGTCTTGCCGAGCCGACTCGCCGTCATGAACGCCGCCTTGTCATAGTTTTCGAGAATATAGTGGGCGATGAGCTTCTGTCCCTTGGAGAAGCTGATCATGTTCTTCTCGATTGTGTGTAGGATGTTCTTTCCCATCTGTCCTTACCGCCTTATTGTATCTCAAAGCCGCGAAGTTCCTCCGCGGTCAGGTCTCTCCATGCGCCGGGCGGCAGCGTGCCGAGCAGGAGGTTGTGCTCCTGCACGCGGCGCAGCCGCTTGACGTGCAGCCCCACAGAGGTGCACATCCGCCGTATCTGCCGGTTCTTGCCCTCGTGAATGGTGACGGAAAGCTCCGCCGTCTCGCGCCCGAGACGCAGCGTCTCCACGCGCGCGGGGCGGATGGCCTCCCCGTCCAGAGCGGTGACAGAGGCAAGCCGCTCCGCCGCGCCGCGGACGTCTCCCGCCACGAGGACATGATAGGTCTTGTCAATCTCATAGCGCGGGTGCAGGATGCGTTGCATCCAGGCGCCGTCGTTCGTCAGCAGCAGGAGCCCCTCGGAATCGAGGTCGAGACGCCCGACGGGCACCACGCGCACGCCGCAGTCCGCCACCAGCTCTGCCACCGTGGGTCTTCCCTGCTCGTCCGAAAGCGTGCAGACGTAACCGCGCGGCTTGTTGAGCATCAGGTAGCGCGGCTGCGCCCTGCGCGCAAGCGGAACGCCGTCCACAAGGATTGTGTCCAGCGCCGGGTCGGCGCACTGACCCAGCGAGGCGGTCACGCCGTTGACTGTGACGCGCCCCGCGGCAATCCGGGCCTCCGCCGCGCGGCGCGAGCAAAGCCCCGCGGCGGCAATCAGTTTTTGCAAACGCTCTTCCACGGTCGTCTCCTGTCAGTGGACCGTCAGAAGATGTCCTTTTGTTCCTTTTTCTGCGCGACGAAGGTCTCCACGCGGTCAACCACCCCCGGCAGCATGTCCAGCAGACGGTCGGCAACGCCCGCCGCAGGCACGGCGACCGGCACCACGCGGGTCACGCCGTCCTTGATGATGAGGAAGGACACCGGCTCAATCTTGACGCCCGCTCCGCCCCCGCCGCCGAATTTATCGGTGGTTTTGCCGTAGTCGCTGCCGCCGGTGCCAAAGCCGAAGCTGACGCGGGACACGGGGATGACGGTCACGCCGTCCGGTGTGGTGATGGGCTCGCCGACGATGACATTGGAATCGACCATCTCGCGAATCTTCGCCATGGTGGTCTCCATCAGCTCGCTCAGAGGCTTTTTCTCCTGCTTATCCATGTGATTCTTCCTTTCTATGCCGGTTGTTGTTCGGGAATCTGCGCCGCCTGTGCGGACGCAGCCTGTGCATGACGATGTGTGCGCCGGAAGCGCAGATACCATTTGCCCATGGGGACGATAAGGGTCAGCGCGATGGCGAGCAGGTCGCAGATGCGCGCAGACAGACCAAGCGTGCCCGTTGCCTCGCTGTTCTCGCGCTCAAAGTCCAGGCGCAGATGCAGCGAGGGGTCGGGGATGTGGAAGGTCTCCTCCGCCCGGGGCATGAGGGAAAACATCAGCGTGTTCGCCATGCCGTAGAGCATGGCAAGGCGCGCAGGGTCCCCGCCGCCGAAGACCACGGTCAGCTCCAGCGGGTCTACGCACACGCGCTTGCAGGCGCGGCGCAGCGTCGCGCCAAGGGCGTTGAACGCCGTGTCAATGAGCGTAAGCAGCTCGTCAAGCCCCGGCTTCGGCAGGGCGCGGCGCTTCGTTTTCGGCTTTGCCTGCGGCTTCGCGTCCTCCGTTTGGGCGCTCTGTGCCGCCTGCTTGCGCGCGCGCGGCCAGACGGTCAACTGCAGCACGCCGATGCGCAGGCGGACGCGCAGCGTCTGCGCATAGGTGACGACGACGCCGACACGCAGAAGACTGACGAGCAGAAAAAACACGAGAATGCCGCCGATGATGTTCAGCGCCGTCATGACGCCGCCTCCTCCCTGTCGCTTAGTCTGTGTCCTGCGCGGCTGTCTCCTCGGTGTCCGGCAGCGTCGGTGTGCCGTCCTCGCCGATGCGGAGCTGTCCCTCGGCCTCCAGTCCCGGCATCTCGGGCAGCTCGTCGAGCGAGGCGAGGTGGAATACGCGCAGAAATTCCTTTGTCGTGCGGTACAGGTGCGGGCGTCCCGGCACCTGCAGCCGGCCGCACTCCTCAATGAGTCCGCGTTCGAGCAGCAGGCCCATCGTGTACGAGCTGTCCACCCCGCGCACCTGGTCGACGTAGGCACGGGTGGTGGGCTGATAGTACGCGATGATGGTCAGCGCCTCCAGCGCGGGCTGGCTGAGCTTGGCGCTCTTGCGGATTTCAAACGCCTTGCGCACGAGGTCGCCGTACTCCGGCGCGGAGCAGAGCTGATACGAATCCTCCATGCGCACGAGGCGCACGCCGCGCCGCTCATAGGCGTAGTGGTCCTCCAGCTTGCGCAGCAGCGTTTCCGCCGTGTCCCGGTCCAGCTCCAGCGCAAGACAGATGCGGTCAATGCCGACCGGCTCGCCGGAGGCGAACACGATGGCCTCCGCCGCCGCCTCCAGCTCGTGTAAATCCATTGTTGACAATTTGACAACTCCTTACAGCACCGGGTTTTCCGGCGCGTCCTTTTCCCAGTCCACAGTGCAGTCCACGCCCGAGCCAACCAGCCGGATTGCCTTTGCGCGGCAGAGCTCCAGCACGGCGAGGAAGGTCGCCACAATCTCACTGCGGCTGCGGCTGCCGCGAAACAGCAGTTGAAAGCGCGTGATGCCGAAGTTCTTGAGCCGCGCGATGATTTCGCCCGCCTTATCCGTGACGGAGTACGGCTCGCGCCGCACAATCTCGCTGAACGCCCCGCGGTCCGGCGGGGCGAGCCGCTCGGAGCGGTCGCTGACGGCCGCCATGGCGGCAATCAGGTCCTCGGGCTTGTGGTGGTAGTCGAAGACCTTGCTGCGGTCACCCGGCTCGGGCGGGCGCGTCATTGTGTTGCGTCCGAATTCGCTCAGCGCCGCCATCGTGCCGAGCATGGACTTCACGCGCAGATAGGTCTCCTTCTGCCGCCGCTCCTGCAGGGCGTTGATGAGCTCCTCCATCTCGCTTTTTGCCTCTTCATCCTCCACGGACACCAGCATGCGCGATTTGATGAACATCAGGTGCGACGCCATCAGGATGAACTCGCTGGCGATGTCGAGGTCAAGCCGCTTGCGCTCATCCAGGTAGGCGAGGTATTGGTCGAGAATCAGCGAGACGGAGATGTTCTGTATTTCGATTTTGTTCTTCGAGAGCAAGAACAGAATCAGGTCCAGCGGGCCCTCAAAATCCTGAAGTGCCTCTTCGCTGTGCTCCTGCACCACGCTTTCCAGCTTGAAAATCGGATTGTCCATAGTCAGGTCCTTAATGAAAAATCAGCGACAGCAGCGTGTCGTACACCGCGTTCACCGCGGTGGAGAGAAAGCCGTCCAGCGCGCCGAACAGCAGCAGCGCGTAGAGCAGAAACAGCCCGTAGCGCTCATAGCGCATCAGCGTGTCGTACTGTGCGTCCGGCAGCAGTGCAAACAGCACCTTGGACCCGTCCAGCGGCGAGATGGGGATCAGGTTGAACACGCCCAGACCGACGCTGAGCCTTGCGCTGAGCATCAGAAAGGCATAGGTCCAGCCCCAGGCGGCGGAATCCGGCGAGAGGGCGAGAATTCCTCGCGCGCCGAGCAGCAGCAGCGGCGCAAGCAACAGGTTGGACGCGGGCCCCGCCAGCGCCGTGAGCGCCATGCCGCGCTTCGGGTTTTTGAAGTAGCGCATATCCACCGGAACGGGCTTCGCCCAGCCGAAGCCGAGCAGCAGCATCGCCGCAAGACCGAACCAGTCGATGTGGTGCAGCGGGTTGAGACTGAGCCGGTGGCGCTGCTTTGCCGTCGGGTCGCCGAGGGCGTAGGCGGCAAGACCGTGGCAGGTCTCATGCACGGTGAGGCACAGCAGCACCGCCGCCAGCCGCAGCGCCGCGCCCAGCAGCGCGGTGAGGTCCAGCGCATTCCAGAAATCCAAAAAAGCGTCCAACGCAGTCTCTCCCCCGGAAAATGCAATTTCGGCGCAGGCTGTGATGCATAAGCTGCGGCTGCAGCGCTTGTCCTCTGCGCCCCGCGTTCTGCCATACTGCGCGGTTTTCGCCCTTGAACGGGGCATGCGCGCGCCCTTCCCTGCCCGTTATGCCGGGCGGTTTGGCAGTTACTCAGACCAGTATAGCATCCCAAAGATTCTTTTACAAGAAAATTTTGCAATTTCTCCTGCATCAAAAGGCGCCGCCCCTGTCCAAAGCAAGCGGGACAGGGGCGGTGTATAATCACCTGTGCGTCGTATCGGTCAGGAACGCACCTCGATGGCGCGGATGACGCCGTCCTTGGCATAGAGGTCCATTTTGCCGCCATAGGCCTTCGCGGCGCTGAAGCTCTCGAACCAGCTTCCGTTGTCGCGGTTGTAGCAGAGGACGTCCTCGGCGAGCGTATAGGTCTTGTCGCCGTAGTTCACCACGCTGTCCCCAATCCACGCGGATGCAGCGACGTTGGTGAGCTTGGTCAAGG
>JAILRK010000009.1 GCA_024698225.1 Oscillospiraceae bacterium
TGGAGCGGCGGCTCGCTGGAGGCCTACGCCCCCGGCAAGTGCATCGGCGGCAGCCGCTTCGGCAACTACGAGGGTCTGCTCCCCGAGGCTGAGGGACGCCGCTACACCGAGTGCGACATCGACACGCTGGGCGCAGCCAAGCGCGGCGCAAAGCGCATCGTGTTTTCCAACGACGGACTGATTTACTACACCGGCGACCACTACGAGACCTTTGAACTGCTTTACGGGGAGGAATGAGGCATGACGGTTTGGATTGACGGCAACGCCATCGACTCACGCGAGGCGCTGCACGACACGCTGCGCGCGCAGCTTGCCCTGCCCGACTACTATGGGCGCACGCTGGACGCGCTGTATGACTGACTGGGCGACGTATTTGAAGACACGGAGCTGCATCTGCTCCATACCGGGGCGCTGGAGGCGCAGCTCGGCTCCTACGCCGTGGTGCTGCAGCACGTGCTGCGGGACGCCTGCGAGGAGAACCCCCACCTGCATTTGATAAGGGAGGATTGACCATGCTGCTTCTGTTTCCTGTGCTTGCCTTCTTGCCAACGCTGATTTACCTTGCGGCGGCACTGCTGCCCGCCATCATCCTGCTGCGCTACGTGTACCGGCACGACACGGTGGAGCCGGAGCCGAAGGGCCTGCTGGTCTCGCTGCTGGTCATGGGCTGCCTCTCGGCGCTCTGCTCCGGCGTTTTAGAGGCGGTGGCGGACGCGTTTCTCAGCGTTGCCGTCGAGCCGGGCAGCCGCCTGTACACGGTGCTGCTTGCCTTCCTCGTCGTCGCCGTGGTGGAGGAGGGCACCAAGCTGATTTTCCTCAAGCTGCGCTCCTGGAACCACCCCGCGTTCAACTATCGCTTTGACGGCGTGGTCTACGCGGTGTTCGTCTCGCTGGGCTTCGCCGCGCTGGAGAACGTGCAGTACGTCAACAACTACGGCCTGTCCGTCGCGCTGCCGCGGGCGCTGCTGGCGATTCCCGGGCACCTGTCCTTCTCCATCTACATGGGCATGTACTATGGGCGCGCCAGACTGCAGGCGAACCTCGGCGACCGTGAGGGCGCGCGGCGCAGCCTGCGCACGGGCTACCTGATTGCCGTGTTCCTGCACGGGTTTTACGACACCTGCGCCATGCTGCAGTCCGGGCTTTCGACCATCGTGTTCCTGGTGTTCGTCATCCTGATGTTCGCCAACGCCTACCGCACGCTCAAGCGCGAGTCCGCGACCGACACGCCGATTACGCCGCCGGACGAGGGTCCGAACGGTCCGCCCGTTATCCCGCTGTGAACGCCGCGGTGACGCGCGCGCGCCTGTCCCTGATTGCCGCCATGTGCATCTGGGGCACCATCGGGCTGGTGCGGCGCTTTCTGCCGGTGTCCTCCGGCTTCCTTGCCATGTCCCGCGGGCTGATGGGCGCAGCGTTTCTGCTGCTGCTGATTCGCTTGCGCGGGAACCGGCTCTCCGCCGCCTCGGTCCGCGCCAACGGCGCGCTGCTGGCGCTGTCGGGCGCGATGATAGGCTTCAACTGGATTCTGCTGTTTGAGGCGTACCGCTACACCACCGTCGCCATTGCGGAGCTGTGCTATTACATGGCGCCGGTCTTCATTCTCATTGCCGCGCCCTTCGTCCTGCGCGAGCGCCTGACGCTGCGCAAGCTGCTGTGCGTCGCGGCGGCGCTGGTCGGCATGGCGCTGGTGTCCGAGCTGACGAAAACCGGCTTTGCCGGCGTCGGGGACGGACGCGGCATCCTGTTCGGGCTGTCTGCCGCGGCGCTGTACGCCTGCGTGGTGCTGCTGAACAAGCGCATCCACGGCATCGACGCGCTGGACAAAACGGTGGTGCAGATTGCCTGCGCGGGACTGGTGCTCATTCCCTACGTCCTGCTGACGGAGGACCTCTCCGCCATGACCCTCACGCCCCTCTCCGTTGCGCTGCTGCTCATGGTGGGGCTTGTGCACACGGGGCTTGCCTACGCGCTGTATTTCGGCTCGATGGAGGTTCTGCCCGCGCACACGCTGGCGCTGCTGGGGTATCTGGACCCCGTGCTGGCGATTCTGTTTTCCGCGCTGTTGCTGCGCGAACCCATGTCTCTGATGCAGGCCCTCGGCGCGGTGCTCATCCTCTGCGCTGCCATCGTCGCCGAGCTGCCTGAAACAGCACCAAAATCTTAGGAGGATATTCCAACATGACAACCAAGTGCATTCTGTTTGATATGGACGGCACGCTGCTCCCGATGGACGCGGAGACCTTTGCCCGTACCTATTTCAAGCTGCTGACCAAAAAGATGCTGCCGCACGGCTACGAGCCGGACGACATCATCGCGGGCATCAACGCCGGCATCACCGCCATGCAGCCCAACGACGGCTCGCGCACCAACGCCGAGGTGTTCTGGGAGAGCTTCGCCGAGGTCGCCGGTGAGCGCGTGCTGAAGGACAAGGCGCTGTTTGACGAGTTTTATGCCGTGGAGTTCCAGCGCATCTCGTCGAGCTGCGGCTTCACGAAGCGGGCAAAGGAGACCATCGAGCTGTGCCGGGAGCTGGGCTACCGCGTGGTCATCGCCACGGAGCCGATTTTCCCGCTGGTCGCCATGGAAAGCCGCCTGCGCTGGGCGGGCGTTGACCCCTCCTCCGTGGAGTTCATCACCTCCTATGAGACCAGCCGCTTCTGCAAGCCCGACCTGGGCTATTACCGCGAGGTGGCGCAGAGACTGGGCGTTGACTGCACGGAATGCGCCATGGTGGGCAACGACGTCGGCGAGGACATGCCGGCGGGCGAGCTCGGCATGAAGACCTTTCTGCTGACGGACTGCCTGATCAACAAGAAGGACGAGGACCTTGACCGCTGGGCGCACGGCGACTATGGCAAGCTGCAAAGCTGGCTGCGCGCGCTCAACGAGGAGTAATACTGATTTCAAATCAAAAAGATTGATTTGAAATCGCGCGTGCTCCGCACGCTCATGCCGCGCAAAGCGCGTCATGTCGTCTCATACGATACCTACGCGCCTGCGGCGCTATCAAAATGCTTTTCAAGCATTTTGA
>JAILRK010000010.1 GCA_024698225.1 Oscillospiraceae bacterium
TCAAAATGCTTGAAAAGCATTTTGATAGCGCCGCAGGCGCGTAGGTATCGCATGAGACGACATGACGCGCTCTGCGCGGCATGAGCGTGCGAAGCACGCGCGATTTCAAATCAATCATTTTGATTTGAAATCAGTATTAGAAGGATCGTGATGAGGGGGGCTGTGCGATGGCATACATTGAAAGAGCAATCACGCCCGTATTGAAACAGCGCGTGTCTTCCAGCAAATGCCTGCTGCTCACCGGTGCGAGGCAGGTGGGCAAGTCAACGATGCTCAGGCACGTATTCTCAGACTACAACAGGGCAAATTTTGACGACCGGCTGACGAGACTGCAGGCCAAAGAGGAACCGAAGCTCTTTTTCCTGAACAACCCAAGGCCGCTGTTCATTGATGAGGTACAAAAGGAAAGCAGCATTTTAGAGGAGATTAAGCTGATTGTGGACAACTCTGAGGCAAGGGGAGAGTTTATTCTCTCAGGCTCGCAGAAGCTTGAGCTGATGAAGGGGATGAGTGAGTCCCTTGCCGGCAGAGTCTCCGTTCTGGAGCTTTCCACCCTGTCGATGAGAGAACTTGCGGGGATTTCCTTCAACCGGCATTTTGTGCCGACGACGGACTATCTTGCGCAGAGAGAAACAGAGCTCAAGCCATATTCCGACGTCTGGGAGAAGATTCATCACGGTTTTTATCCTGAACGCTACGACGTCGAGAGAGACTGGCAGGATTTCTATTCGTCCTACGTTGCCACCTATCTTGAGCGGGACATCAATGAACTGATTGCGGCAGACAGCCTGACGTTTGCAAAGTTTATGACGGCAGTGGCGGCGAGAACGGGCGAACTGCTGAATTACGCCAATATCGCCGATGAGGCAGGGGTCAGTCAGCCGACCGTCAAAACGTGGATATCCATTCTTGAGCGGACAGGGATTGTATATCTGTTGCAGCCCTACAGCGCCAGCGCCCTGACAAGGGCCATCAAAACCCCGAAGCTGTATTTCAGGGATACGGGCCTCGCCTGCTATCTGACCCGGTGGCTGACTGCCGATGCGCTGAAGAACTCGGCAGTCGCCGGCAATATGTTTGAAACCTTTGTGATTTCGGAAATCCTGAAATCCTACAGCAATGAGGGAAAAGACTACCGTTTCGGATGCTATTACTACAGGGGCAGGGACAAAAGGGCGTCCGTGGAAAACGAAATCGACCTCATCATTGAGGAGAACGGCATATTGTATCCGGTTGAAATCAAACTGACGGGGAACCCCAAGGCCTCGATGGGCGCCACCAATCAGGTGCTGGATCAGATTCCGGACAAACAGCGCGGGATGGGCGTCATCCTCTGTCTGATTGACAAAAAGACGTATCTCAGGGAAAACCTGCTTGCTTTGCCGATAGAATATCTGTAGCGTCTTTTCCCCGGGGCGGCTGCAGGTGGATTCCCATGGACAAACGGACCGGACGCTTCTGGTGTGGCGTCCGGTCCGTTTGTTGTCTGCAGTTGTCTGTGATTGCCGGCGCTTATACTGATACCTGATCAAAATGCTTGAAAAGCATTTTGATAGCGCCGCAGGCGCGTAGGTATCGTATGAGACGACATGACGCGCTTTGCGCGGCATGAGCGTGCGGAGCACGCGCGATTTCATACTGATACCTGATCAAAATGCTTGAAAAGCATTTTGATAGCGCCGCAGGCGCGTAGGTATCGTATGAGACGACATGACGCGCTCTGCGCGGCATGAGCGTGAGAAGCACGCGCGATTTCAAATCAATCATTTTGATTTGAAATCAGTATCAAATCAATCTTTTTGATTTGAAATCAGTATTACTCCGTCAGCGGGATGGTCACGGGGTCAAAGGTCAGCGTGGGCTCCCAGGTCTTGGGGTCGAGGAGGCTGAGCGTCAGCTCCGCTTCGCGGGCGGTGGGGACGTTGTCATAGTCAATCTCGATGTAGACGGTCTCCGCGCTCCGCCTGCCGGGCATGACGTGCAGGCCGGCGCTTGCCTCGACGGCTTCGCCGTCCAGCTTCAGCGCGGTCAGCTCCAGCGAGACCTCCGCCGTGCCGTCGTTGCCGGCGAACAGCGTGAGCTGCGGGCCAATGAACGCGTTGTTCTCCGCGCGGATGACGAGGACCCTGAGCCCGTCCTTCTCGCAGACGACCGTGCCCTCGGGGTCGTAGGAGACGCCCTCCTCATAGAGGCTGGTTTTGACGGGCACGAGGTCGCAGGCGGCGACGACTGTGTAGTCGTCCCCGCTCACGAGGTCGGTTGCGGTCAGCGAAAGCTCAAAGGCATAGACCGTGTCAATGCCCTTGTCCGCCAGCGCGTCCATGGCGACGTTGAAGTCCAGGCGCGCACCGGCGGCGACCTCGGCGTTGTCATAGCCGGTCCAGCCGTCCTCCTCCACGGGCACGAAGGCGGAGGCGTTGACAAAGACGTCGTTCACGTACAGGTCGCCCGCCTCAATCAGCAGCTTGTGCTTGCTGTTGTTCTCGACGGTGAGGTTGAGCCACACGTCCTGCGCGGACTGCGTGTTGTCGATGCCGGTCAGCGTGATTTTGACGCCGTTCTCGTCCAGCAGCACCGTTTCGGGCACGGTGCCGACGGCGACGGGCTCGACCGGCTGGTTGAATTCCGCTATCTCCGCCATTGCGGTTTCGTAGGCGTCCGTCTTGTGGAGGTAGTAGACCATCTCGCCGCGCGGGCAGGCGCGCTCGGGGTGCAGCAGCTTTGCCTCGGCGTCAAGCTGCGCCTCGCCCAGAACGCCGTTGAGCAGCGCCCAGACCACGGGCAGCTCATAGTAGGCGTCCGCCTTCACGTCGGTGATGACCTCCCCGCTGCGCAGGGTCTCGACGTATTTCTGGACCATAAACGCGCCAAGCTGCGCAAAGTCGAGGTCCTCCTCGTTCTCGGGCAGGGCCTCCTTCATCAGCTCGTCGTAGGGGCAGCCCTCCATGCGGTAGAGCATGGTGAGAATCATGCCGCGGTTGCAGGTCAGTTGCGGGCTGAAGCGTCCGCCGCCGGTGCCGTTGGTGATACCCTGTTCCACCGCCCACTGCACGGCGGTTTTGTACCAGCCGCTGTTCGCGGCCGCCGCCACGTCGGCGAAGGTCTCCGTCTGCGTGGGCGCGGGCTTGCCCGCCATGCGCCAGAGGAAGGTGACCGCCTCGGCACGGGTCACGGTGGCGTCGGGAGCGAAGCGGTTGTTGCCGCGCCCGTTGGTCACGCCGGTTTCCAGCGCCCAAGCCACCGCCTCGGCGTAGTAGGCGTCCTCCGGAACGTCGGTGAAGCCGTCGGCGGCAAGGACAGGTGCGCTGCCAAGCAGCAGCGTCAGCGAGAGCAGCAGGGCGAGCAAGGTGTTCTTTTTCATGGGTGTTCTCCCTTTGATTCCGGATTTTGTGGATTTGCAGGCGCGGCGCGTCAGTTGTAGTAGTCGGTTTCGTCCTGCAGCGCCATCGGCAGGCCGTTGTGGTAGACGGGCAGGGTCATGAACTTGAAGCGGCTGGCGCGGTGCTTCGCGTCAATCTGCGCCCGAATCTCGCTGTCGCAGACGCCGGTGCGCACGTACTCGTTCACCGCGTGGTAGGTGAAGCCGAGGTTGTCCTCGTCGGTCAGCCCGGTCAGCCCGTCGGAGGGCGGCTTGATGAGGAAGCGCTCCGGCAGCCCCAGCGCCGCGCCGAGGGCGATGACCTCCTCGGTGGTGTACATCCCCAGCGGAGAGAACGCGCCCGCGCTGTCGCCGTAGATGGTGCAGTAGCCCACCCAGTCCTCGGAGAGGTTGGAGGTGTTGACCACGATGCCGCTCTCCACGCTCTGCGCGACGGCATAGAGCGTGGACATGCGGATGCGCGAGGGCAGGTTGACCGTGGTCTGCCGTGTCGGCGCGATGCCGACGCGCTCCAGCTCGTCCAGCACCCCGCGCACGGCGGCGTGGATGTTGACGGTGTAGTGCCGGATGCCAAGCTCCGCCACGAGCCCGTTGGAATAGTCGATGTCCGGCTGCACGCCGTCCGGCATCAGCACGCCGACCACGTGCTCCCTGCCGTAGGCTTCGCAGCACAGCGCGGCGACCACGCTGGAGTCCTTGCCGCCGGAGATGCCGACCACGGCGGTTGTGCCGTGGCAGTTTTTCATTTGCGCGCGCATCCAGTCCAGAAGACCGGGCAACTGCGCCTTGGGGTCAAAATCGTACATGGTGTCCCCTCCTCTTTTGGTTCACAAGAAATGATACCTTATATTATACTACAGCCGCCGCAAAATGGCAATCCCAACGCAGGGCGCATTCCCTTTTGCACGGGCGCCGAAAAAGCACGCACCCGCCAAGGCTCCCTTGCGGCGGCTGAAACCGCACCCGCCAAGGCTCCCTTGTGTAAAGGGAGCTGTCAGCGAAGCTGACTGAGGGATTGTCCGCACCGGGCAGGATAAATCCGTCGGCGTTCTGTATGACAAATACCAAGCTCCTTGCCTTGCACAAGCCCCTTGCCTCCCCCTTTGGGGGAGGTGGCACGAGCGGAGCGAGTGACGGAGAGGGTCCGCCCCGGCGCGGGGGCGAAGACCCTCTCAGGCGCTGCGCGCCAGCTCCCCCAGAGGGGGAGCCAAGAAAGAGCGGCGGCGCTGCGCGCGCGCCACCTCCCTTTACACAAGAGAGGCTTTGAAACCGCGCAAGCCCCCAAGGCTCCCTTGTGTAAAGGGAGCTGTCAGCGAAGCTGACTGAGGGATTGTCCGCACCAGTCAGGATAAATCCGTCGGCGTTCTGTATGACAAATACCAAGCTCCTTGCCTTGCACAAGCCCCTTGCCTCCCCCTTTGGGGGAGGTGGCACGAGCGGAGCGAGTGACGGAGAGGGTCCGCCGGGGAGCAGGGGGCGAAGACCCTCTCAGGCGCTGCGCGCCAGCTCCCCCAGAGGGGGAGCCAAGAAGGAGCGGCGGCGCTGCGCGCGCGGAGGTCATGCGAAGCGGCTTCGTTCCCTTTTGTACGGAATCCGAAAAAGTGCGCGCGGCGGCATTGACAAAGCACGGAGCGTTTTGTATGATACTGTAGTAAATATTCATCGAAAACGAACACAGAGGGAGCGAAGGAAGATGCGCGACTGGAGGATTGTCGCAGACAGCGCCTGCGACCTGTTTCAAAAAGACGTTGCCGACGAGACGGCGGACTTTACGACCATACCCTTTTCCTTTCAGCTGGACGAGACCACAATGACCGACACCGAGGACCTGGACGTGCCGACGCTGATGGACCGGATGGAGCGCTGTGAGAAGGCGGCGCGCACCGCCTGCCCCAGCCCGGGCGACTGGGCGGCGGCCTTTGCCGGGGCGAAGCACTGCGTCGCGCTGACGATTTCGGGCGCGCTTTCGGGCAGCCTGCACAGCGCGCAGTCCGGGCGCACGCTCGCG
>JAILRK010000011.1 GCA_024698225.1 Oscillospiraceae bacterium
CAAAATGCTTGAAAAGCATTTTGATAGCGCCGCAGGCGCGTAGGTATCGCATGAGACGACATGACGCGCTCTGCGCGGCATGAGCGTGCGAAGCACGCGCGATTTCAAATCAATCATTTTGATTTGAAATCAGTATTACAGGTCCAGGTCGTATTTTTCCACGTCCAGAAACAGCGCGCCGTCGGAGCTGAAGCTGATGGACGCCGCCTCGGCGGGGGTGTAGAGCACGAAGGACGCCGCCTGCTCGCCGTCGTTGACGAACAGCTCCAGGCTGTAGCGGTCCAGCACGATGCGCAGCTTGATGCTGCCGTGGCGGAAGCGCACCAGAAACTCGCGCAGGCTGACGATGTCGTGCGGGAAGCCGCTGTGCGTGCGGTCCACGCGGATGGTGCCGGTTTCGGGCTTGTAGCGAATCGTGGTGCGGCGCTCGCCGTCGCTGGCGACGTTCATGCGGAACCAGCGGTACGGGTTGTTTTCGTTCGTGGGGCGGACCTCCACGGTCATGTCGAGGCAGCGCCCGCGGATGCCGTGCAGCGTGGTGTCGCCGCAGACCATGACGTTGCGATAGCGGATGCAGGTGCCGCGGTAGCGCTCCAGCTCCCGCACGGGGTTCTGAATCAGCCGCCCGTCCACAATGTGCAGCTCGCGCGGCAGGGTCATCTGCCCCATGAAGCGCAGCGACTCGTCGCGGCAGCCCGAGGTCTCCCAGTTCTGCATCCACGCAATCATCACGCGCCGCCCGTCCGGGGTCAGCAGCGTCTGCGGGGCGTAGAAGTCGATGCCGTAGTCGACGGCCTGCACGTTCTCGCGCAGCAGGTGGTGCTGCGCCGCGTCGTAGCTGCCAATCAGGCAGACGGTGCCGTTGCCGGGGTGGAACTCCAGCCCGATGGCGGTCATCTCCTGCGGGCTGGTCAGCAGCACGTCCCGCCCGTCCAGGCGGAAGAAGTCGGGGCACTCCCACATCCGCCCGTACTGGTTGTGGCAGGACGCCAGCGTCCCGTCCAGCGTCCAGTGCAGCGCGTCCGCGCTCTCGTAGAGCAGAATCGCGCCGCTGCCGTCGGCGGTGCGGTTGCCAATCACCGCGTAATACCGCTCGCCCTCCTGCCAGATTTTCGGGTCGCGGAAATCCAGCACGCTGCCGCCGGCGGGCAGGTCCGCGGCGGTGAGCACGGGGTTGTGCGCGTACTTCTCGTAGTTCACGCCGTCGCCAATGGCGATGCACTGGGTCTGGTAGTTGACCATCATGCCGTTGTCCCGCCGCTCGGAGCGCACGCCCGTGTACATCAGCAGGTGCCGCCCGTCCGGCAGTTCAAGCGCGCTGCCGGAAAAGCAGCCGTTTTCGTCGTAGGGCTCATCCGGCGCAAGGGCGACGGGCAGACGCTCCCAGCGGATGAAGTCGTTGGTCTTCACGTGCCCCCAGTGCATCGGGCCCCACTTGGTGTCGTAGGGGTGATACTGGAAAAACAGGTGGTATTCGCCGCGGTAGACCGAGAAACCGTTCGGGTCGTTCAGCCAGCCGATGCCCCCGGTAACGTGAAAGCGGGGCAGTGCGTCGTCTGCCTCGCCGGGGAGATAGGTTTCCAAAAAGGCGCGTGCCTTTTGCAGTGCGTCACTCATCTGAATGCTCCTTCGCTTGTGCGCGGATGCGCTGTGTGCTGCCGGACAGAGAGAGGGGCTTCGGAGGCCGGAGCCCTTCTCTCTGTCCCCCCGCCGCATGCGGCGGGGGAACGGGGAGACCGGGAACCGGGGGAACGGGCGTGCGCCCGCTCCGGCGGCTCCTGAGAAAGGAATAAAGAGAGGCTTATTTTGCGGCGGCGTAACGGTCATAGGCGTCCTGATAGACCTTCAGCAGCTCGTTCATGCCGCAGTTGTCCGCCAGGGTGCTCTTGTACGCCTCCCACTCGGCGTCGCTCGGGCCGCCGTTCTTGAGCCAGAGGCCCTCGTTCTCCGAGACGGTGTTCTCGAAGTCGGACTTGTAGCGGTCGATGACGTCCAGCTCCTCCTGCGTGAACACGCAGTCGATGGGATAGGTGGAGGTGTCGTCCACCTGCGGCATCCAGTAGTCATAGAGGTCGGTCAGGCGCTCGACGGCGCGGTCCTCCATGTGGAAGTTGTCGTTGTAGTAGTTCGAGAGAATCAGCTTCGGACCGGCGACCTCGTAGGTGCCCTTCAGCTCGCCCGCGCCCTTGCCGAACTTGGCCTGTGCCTCCTCCTCGGTGATGGAGTTCCACACGCCGTTCTCGTCCTGGGAGGTGAAGTACACGCCGATGGGGCCGTACTGCAGCTGCATGACGGTCTCGCCGTCATACCAGAGGTCGAAGAACTTGAGCAGGTTGATCGGGCTCTTGCACGCGGAGGTGATGGAGAGCTGGCCGGAGCTGGTGGCGCCGCCGGTGCGGATGGTCACGTTCTTGGTGCCGTCGGGACCGCTGAGCACGGGCAGGAACACGTAGTCCTTGGCATACTCGCCCATCAGCTCTTCAATGTACCACCAGGTGGACACGCCGACGTAGCCCTGCTGGCACTTGGACATGAGCTGGGTGTCGGACTGGGAGAACATCTCGATGTCCATCAGGCCCTCGTCATACCAGTCGTGGAAGTAGGTCATCGCGGCGCGGTAGTTGTCGTCGTCGCAGACGAAGTTGACCTTGCCGTCGCTGCCGAGCACCAGGTCGTTGCACACGTCGTTGATCCAGTTGGTGAAGCCGAAGCCCGCGTAGAAGATGTTCTGGCCCCAGCACCACTGGTCAAAGCCGGTGGTCATCGGGATGGTGCTGCCGGCGGCGTTGCCATAGTACTTGGCGGACATGTCGTTGTCCTTGAACGCCTTGAGCGCGGTGTGCAGCTCGTCCAGCGTGGTCGGGACGGCGAGACCGAGGTCGTCCAGCCACGCCTTGTTGATCATGGAGAACTGCGGCACGGAGAAGATGGAGTAATCCTCCGCCTTGCCGATGCCGGCGGTGCCCATCTGCTCGCCGCTGGGCAGACCGTAGATTTTGCCGTCCGCCATGGTGATGGCGGCGCGGACGTCGGGGTGCGCGTCGAGAATGGCGGTGAGGTTCGGCATGACCTCCGCGTTGATGTAGGGCGTCAGGTCGAGGAAGGTGCCGTCCTCGCCATAGGTGGACAGGTCGTAGTTGGAGAAGCCCACGCCCATGAAGGCGTCGGGCAGGTCGCCGCCGGCGATGTGGATGTTGACCTGCTCGCTCAGGGAGTCGCTCATGGTGTTCCAGGTGATTTTGATGCCCGCCTGCTCCTGCAGGGCGTTGAGCACCTCGTTGTTGTCATAGCCGGGGGAGAGCGCCGACTGGCCGCCCATGATGGTGAACTCGGTCTGGTCGGTTGCGGTGACGGGCTCGCTGCTGGCGGGTTCGGCGGTCTTGCTGCCGCAGCCGGTCAGCGTGCCCGCGAGCATCGCCAGGCCGAGCGCAAGGGAAAGCAGACGCTTGCAATGTTTCATGATTTCTCGCTCCTTTTCATTTTGTATCTTCATTTGATTTGCCGGGGTTGCGGATGGAATCGGGCGGGCGCGTCAGCCCTTGACGGCGCCTGCCATGAAGCCCTTTTCAAAGTACTTCTGCACGAAGGGGTAGATGACGAGCATCGGGGCGGCGGCGACGATGATGGACGAGAACTTAATCATCTCCGTCACCTTGTTCAGCTCGGCATAGCCGCCGGAGATGGTGGACGCCTGGGACGCGCTGGCGGAGCTCTTGATGAGCACGTTGCGCAGCACCAGCGGCAGCGGCGCTTTCTCGGCGCCGGTCAGGTAAATCAAGGCGGTGAACCAGTCGTTCCAGTAGGCAACCATGCTGAACACCACCATGACCGCCAGAATCGGCATCGAGAGCGGGATGACGACCTTGAAGAAGGTGCCCAGCTTGGAGCAGCCGTCAATCTCGGAGGCCTCAATCAGCTCGTGCGGGATGCTGTTCTGGAAGTAGTTGCGCACGATGATCATGTTGCCCACGCCGACGCCGCCGGGCAGAAACAGCGCCCACATGTTGTCGATGAGCCCCGTTTCCTTGACCACCAAATACGTCGGCACGAGTCCGCCGCCGAAGTACATCGTGAGGATGAAGAAGATGCTCAGCAGCTTGCGCCCGGGCAGGTCGCGCTGGGCGAGCGGGTAGGCGGTGATGTAGAGCATGGTGACGGAGAAGATGGTGCCGATGACCGTGTACTTAATCGAGTTCATGTAACCGGTGAAAATCTTCGGGTCGGCAAACACCGCCTGATAGCCGCGCAGCGAAACGTCGCTGGGCAGCAGGAAGGTCTTTCCGGCGTAGACGTCATAGGGGTTGGAGATGGAGGCGATGAGCACGTAGTAGATGGGGTACGCCACCACCAGCAGAATCAGCCCCGTGAGCACGACGAGGACGATGTCGCTGGTCTTGTCGGACAGACCGTGTGCCTGGTTTTTCATGTCTGCGTTCCCCCCTTACACGAATTCCACGTCCGAAGCCTTGGACGCAATCTTGTTGACGACGAACAGCAGAATCAGGTTGACCGCCGTGTTGAACAGGCCGACCGCCGTGGAGTAGCTGTACTTCGCGTTCTCAATGCCCTGCTGGTAGACGTAGACCGCGATGACGTCGGAGGTCGCCTTGTTCAGGTCGGTCTGCAGCAGCCAGACCTTCTCAAAGCCGACGTTCATCAGCGAGCCCGCCGCCATGATGAGGTTCAGAATCGCCATCGGCAGCAGCGCCGGGAGGTCGATGTTCCGGATGCGCTGGAACACGGACGCGCCGTCCACCTTCGCCGCCTCATAGAGGCTGGTGTCCACGTTCGCCAGCGTGGCGAGGTAGATGATGCAGCCCCAGCCGGCGTCCTGCCAGATGCCGGAGGCGATGTAGATGGTGCGGAAGGCGGTGGACTCGGTCATGAAGTCGATGCTCGTGCCGAACAGCAGGTTCACAAGTCCGCCCGTCGGGCTGAGGAAAATGCGAATCATACCGCAGATGACCATCGTGGAGATGAAGTGCGGCGCGTACAGCACCGTCTGCACCACGCGCTTGTAGCGCGGGAAACGCAGCTGGTTGATGGCAAGCGAGAGAATGATGGGAATGGGGAAGCTCCACAGCAGGCTGTAGAAGCTCAGAAGAATCGTGTTCTTAATCATGCGGGCGCAGGTGGGGGCGGTGAAGAACCGCTCAAACCACTCGAAGCCCACCCATTTGCTGCCCCAGATGCCGCGCTGCGCCTTGTAGTCGCGGAAGGCAATCTGAATGCCGTACATGGGGATGTACTTGTAGACAAACGTGAGAACGACCGGAATCAGCAGCAGGACGTAAAGCTGCCAGTTGTCCGCAATTGCCTGGCCGAGGGGCTTTTTCCTGCGGACCGTTGCCTCTTGCATGAAACCACTTCTTTCTTTATAGAGATTGGGTATGCTGCGTTGCGTGTTGTCTCCGCGCTCACCTCCCGCATCTGAGCTGGTGGGTTGAAACGCTTTTGGGCCGTTGGGGGCGCCGCGTACAGCGTTGCTCTGACGATTTCTGTAAACGTTTCAATTCTTGATTCCACCATAGCACTGCGCCTGTTTTCTGTCAAATGCTTTTTCAAATCCGCACATATTTTTTAACTGTTTGCACAATTTTTCGATTTGTTTTTGGTCAAACTGTAAATTGAGACGGGATAAAACTGGAAACGTTACAAATTGATTTGCTTTTTGCGCGCGCGGGGTATAATATGATATTGTACATTCAGAACAGAGAAGAGGAGGGACGCGCATGGGCAGCGACGCTTTGCCGACCATGAACGACGTTGCGCGCGAGGCGGGCGTCTCCGTCGGGACGGTTTCCCGCTGCATCAACGGCATCCCGGTCAAGGACGCCAGCCGCCGGCGCGTGGAGGCGGCGATTCAAAAGCTGAACTACCGCGTCAACAACTACGCCCGCGGCTTCAAGACCAACAAGACCTACTGCGTGGCGCTGATTCTGCCCTCGCTGGGGATTCCGTTTTTCTCCCTGCTGGCGGAGGAGGTCACCGCGGCGCTGAACAAGCGCGGTTACCGCATGGTGCTGATGGTGACCAACTACGACAGCGAGGCGGAGGCGACCAGCGTCTCCCTTGTGCGCCAGAACAAGATGGACGGCATCATTGCCCTGACCTACAACCCGAACATCGACTTTGACGCCTCCGTCCCCGTCGTGTCCATCGACCGGCACTGCGGCGAGAGCACGACCTGTGTCAGCTCGGACAACTTCCGGGGCGGACAGCTTGCGGCGGAGGGTCTGATTGCGCGCGGCTGCCGCAAGCTGCTGTTCATGCGCATCGGCTCCGACGTGGCGAGCGAGGTGGACAAGCGCGCCATCGGCTTTGAGAGCGCGTGCCGCGCGCGCGGCGTGGCGTATGAAATGCTGATTGTGAACGACGAGGCGACGACGCTTCCCCTGTTCCGCTATCTGGAGGAGCACACGCACGCGGGCGTGCCCGATTTTGACGGCATCTTCTGCAACACCGACCGCCTTGCCCTGCAGATGCAGCACAAGCTGACGGAGCTGGGCGTGCGCGTGCCGGAGGACGTGCAGCTCGTCGGCTTCGACGGCGTGAACGACTACGTGTTTGGCTGTCCGCCCTGCTCCACGATTGTGCAGCCGGTCGCCCAGCTTGCGGAAACCGCGGTGGAGACGCTGTTCGTCAAGGACAGCGCGGCGGTGCCGTCGCTGATTTGCCTGCCGGTGCGCTTTGAGGCGCACGGCACCACGAAGGAGGCATAGATGGCAAGCGAGTATCTCAAGTGGAAGTACCGCGACGTGAAGCCCGAGACCCGCCGCACGCTGACGCCGGAGGAGCGGCGGCGGAACTGGTGGCACTATCACAAGTGGCACGTCGTGCTCGGCGCGGTGCTGCTGCTCGCCGCGCTGGACATCGGCAGGGCGGCGCTGGGCATCGGCACTGTGCGCGCGGACTATCAGCTTGCCTACGTCGGCAGCGCGTCCCTGCCGGAGGACACCGTCGCCGCCGTGGAGGACGCGCTCGCCACGCTGGGCGAGGACCTCAACGGCGACGGCCGTGTGCGCGTACAACTGAACCAGTACGTCATCGGCGTGGACGAGGGCGGCGATGCCTCCTACGCCGCCGCCAACCGCGTGCGGCTGATGGCGGACCTGGAGGTGGGCGAGAGCGCCTTTTTTCTTTTGGAAACACCGGAAACGTTTCAAAAAGACTATGAGGTCCTCTGCCGCGCGGACGGCAGCGCCGCGGCGGCGGACGAGGCGGGGTACTATGTTGCCTGGCGCGACTGCCCGGTGCTCGCCGCGCTGCCGCTGGGCGGCTATGAGACAATTCACCTCGGCGCGCGCGTGAGCGGGGACAGCCAGGCGCTGCTGGGGGCGCTGTCGCTGGCGCGGCGCAGCCCGGACGAGGCATACGCCGCGCCATACGCGGCGTTCTGGAACACACTGACGGAGGGGGCGGGAACATGAGACGACTGTTGGCGGGCAGCCTTGCGCTGCTGCTTCTGCTCAGCGGCTGCGCGCGGCGCCCGGAGCGCGCCGACGACGGCGCGCGCTGGGAGGAGGACTGGGAGATGCTGGGCAGCGTGATGGGCGTGGAGGCGCCCGGGCACGAGCTGCGGCTGCTGGACAACGCATCGGTGCTGGCGGGGGAGGACACGTATTACGCCACCTGGGTTGTCGGCGAGGGCGCGCCCTACACCAATGCCGACGGCGAGGCGACGGAGCTGTACCCCGCGCAGCTGTACCTGCTGCTCTACGGCTGCGCCGACGCGGCGCAGGCGGAACAGACGGTCGGGGACTGGCTGGCGCGCGAGCGCGGGCAGTACGCCGTCCTGGAGACGCAGGAGCAGACGCACAACGCCCAGCCCTACACCGTGCTGGTGTACGACGTGGTTTCCGAGACGAACCCCTATGCGCGCGGGGCGTCCGCCTTCGGCGTGCTCGGGCGCTACGCCATCGCCGCCGAGTTCACCTGCACGGCGGACTACGAGGGCGACGCGGCGGAGGTCCTGTCGGACGTGCTGGACGGCTGCCACTACAGCGCCGCCGCGGACAAGTGAGGTGGAAACGATGGCATTGTTTTTTCGGGACGACGACTATGACGAGAGCGTCCGGCAGGTCGGCTTCGCGCGCTACCGGCAGCTGCTGAGCACCTATTTTGGGCGCTGGCTCGTGGTCAATCTGCTCACGCTGCTGGGCTCGTTGCCGCTTGCGGCGGGCATCGCGGCGGGCATTCTCTGGTCCAGCGTGCTGGTGCTGATTCCCGCGTCGCTGCTCGGCGGCATGGTGTTCGGACCCTTTCTCGCCGGGCTGTATGATGCGATTCTGCGCGGGCTGCGCGACGCGCCGGGGTCATGGCGCGAGAACTACCGGCGCAGTTGGCGGCAGAACGCTGTGGGCAGCCTGCTGCCCGGGGCGCTGCTGGGGCTGATGGCGGGCATGTTTGCCTTCATGCTCTATCTGCTCTACAGCGCGACCGCCGCGCCCGGCTGGGGCACGCTGCTGCCGTATCTGTTCAGCATGGCGCTGTGCCTGCTGATTGCCACGCTGTACTGGCCGCAGCTCGTGCTGTTTCGCCAGAGCAACGGCATCCGCCTGCGCAACGCCGTGCTGTTTACCATCCGGCACTTCGGGTGCGTCGCGCTGTCCGTGCTGCTGCAGCTGGGCTATCTGCTGGTGTTCGTGCTCTTCGCGCCGTGGACGCTGCTGTTGCTTCCGCTGCTGGGGTACTGGTACATCGTCTTCGTGTCGCAGTTCGTCCTGTACGACGCGCTGGACGCGGAGCTGCACATCGAGGAGCAGTTCGACGCACTGGACGCCTGAGGGCGCGGCACATTCTGATACTGATTTCAAATCAAAATGATTGATTTGAAATCGCGCGTGCTTCGCACGCTCATGCCGCGCAGAGCGCGTCATGTCGTCTCATGCGATACCTACGCGCCTGCGGCGCTATCAAAATGCTTTTCAAGCATTT
>JAILRK010000012.1 GCA_024698225.1 Oscillospiraceae bacterium
TGGAAGTCTGGGTGTTGCACTTCATGCCCTGAACGTTGTTCGTCCAGCACTGGGAGACCGCAGCGCCGGCAGGATACATCGAGCCGCCGGTGTCGGCGGTGCCGAAGGTCCAGATGACGTTGCCACGCTCCGGCTTCGCAGTTTCGGTGCTTGCCGCGCCGGAGCTGCTTTCGCTTGCCGCGGGGGTGCTGCTCTGCGCGGGGGCGCTGCTGCCGCCGCCACAGGCGACGAGGGAGAACACCATGAGCATTGCGAGGATGAGAGACAGGGTCTTTTTCATTGTGCATACCTTCTTTCTCAAAGTTGTCTGGCACAACCGTGCCATCCATGAATTATTTTAATGCGATTATGCATTGTTTGTCAACAGTAAATTCACGCGCTGCCGCGACTTCACGGCGCGTCGCCGCCCATCAGCCACAGCGCGCCGGTTTCGGCGCCCTGTACGCCGCCGCGGTAGGCGCGCAGCACCCCGGAGACCGGCTTTTCCGGCCGCCTGACGGCTCGCAGGCGCGCGGCGAGCTCCCCGTCGCTGAGCTCGACCTCCAGCGTTTTTTTCACGAGGTCGATGCAGATGATATCTCCGTCGCGCACGGCGGCGATGGGGCCGCCGTCCCAGGCCTCCGGCGCGATGTGCCCGACGCAGGGACCGCGGGACGCGCCGGAGAAGCGCCCGTCCGTAATCATGGCGACGGAGGTGTGCAGCCCCATGCCCATCAGCATCGCGGCGGGAATCGACATCTCACGCATGCCGGGACCGCCCTTCGGGCCCTCGTAGCGGATGACCAGCACGCAGCCGGGCTCCACCCGTCCGGACAGAAAGCGCTCCATCAGGTCCTCCTCCGAATCGAAGACGACGGCGGGACCGCGGTGGCGGAACATCTTCGGGTCGACGCCGCTTTTCTTCACCACGGCGCCCAGCGGGGCGAGGTTGCCGTAGAGAACCGTGAAGCAGCCGTCGGGCAGATAGGCGGTTTCCGCGCTGCGGATGACCTGCGCGTCCACGTTGCGCGGAAAGCCGTCGAGCAGGGCGCGGAGCGTGCCGTCGAAGGCCATCGGCACGTCCTCGTGGAGCTGCGGCCGGATGGCGCGCAGCGTCGCCGCAACGCCGCCCGCGCGGTGCCAGTCGGAAAGATTGTAGGGGGACGAGGGCTTGAACTTGGCAATCACCGGCACACTCTCCTGAATGGCGTCGAACTCGCGCAGGCACAGCGGCACGCCCGCCGTCCGCGCGATTGCCATCACGTGCATCACGAAGTTGCTTGACCCGCCGGTGGCGGACGCGTGGCGGATGCCGTTTTCGATGGAGCGGCGCGTGAGGAAGCTGCGGGCGCGAATGCCCTCGCGCACCAGCGCCACGATGCGCTCGCCCACGTCGCGCGCCTGCCGCAGCTTTGCGCCGGAGGCGGAGAGCATCGTCGTCGAGCCGATGGGACACAGACCGACGACCTCGGCAAAAACGCCCATCGTGTTTGCCGTGCCGTACATCGAACAGGTGCCGCAGGAGAAGCAGATGTTCTCCTGGTCGTCCAGGAACTCCGCCTCGTCGATTTTGCCGGCATTGCGCGCGCCGATTGCCTCTTTGAGGTCGGGCGTGACCTTCACGCCGTGCCCGCTGTCATAGGGCAGCATCGCGCCCGCCGTCAGAATCAGCGCCGGCACGTTGACCGCCGCCGCGGCCATGAGCATGGCGGGCACAATCTTGTCGCAGGAGCAGAGCAGGACCAGCCCGTCAAAGGCGTGTGCGCGCGCCATGGCCTCCACGCTGGCGGCAATCAGGTCGCGCTGGGGCAGGATGTACTGCATCCCGCGCAGTTGCGCCATGCCGTCGCAGGGCGCGGGTACGGTGAACTCCGCCGGGGCGCCGCCTGCCGCCCAGACGCCGTCCTTGACGTACTGCGCCAGCTCGCGGAAGGGACGGTGCCCGGGGTTGACGTCGTTCCAGGAGTTGACGACGCCGATGACGGGCTTTGCGATGTCCTTTTTTCGGTAGCCGACCGCGCCCATCAGCCCGTTGTAATAGGCGTTTTCCATTCCGGTATCCTGCATGGCAAGCACCCCCACGTCATAATGATAGGGACATTATATCGGCTGCGCAGGGGCTGCGCAACGATTTTTTGCGCAGGGCGTTGCAATCCGCCGGGATTTGTGTTAAGACTCTGTTGACACACGGCGGAGAGGGGGCGCGGACCATGCAGCAAAACAACACGGCGGGACGGAACGAGACCCTGCTGAACGCGGCGCCGCTGCCGTCGCTTTTGCGTTTCGCCGCGCCCATCATTCTGGGCAACGTCTTCCAGCAGCTCTACAACGTCGTGGACGCGATGGTCGTGGGGCGGTTCCTCGGCGATTTGCCGCTCACGGGCATCAGCGTCGCTTCGCCGGTGATGGACATTCTCTATGCGCTGCTGCTCGGCGGGAGCATCGGCGTGGGCGTGCTGGTCGGGCAGTTGCGCGGCGCGGAGGACTGGGCGCGGCTCAGGCGCGTCCACGCCACGGCGCTGCTCGGCGGCGTCGGCATGACGCTTGCCCTGTCGCTGCTCGGCCTGCTCGGCGCGCGGCGCGTCCTGCTTGCACAGGGGACGGACGCCGTCGTCGTCGCGCAGGCGATGCGCTATCTGCGCGTCATTCTCGGCGGGCTGGCGGCGTGCTTCCTCTGCAACTACTATGCCGCCGTGCTGCGCGCCTGCGGCAACTCCGCCACGCCCTTTGTCGTGCTTCTGACGGCGTCCACGCTGCATGCCCTGCTGGACGTGCTGCTGTGCGGCGTGCTGCACCTCGGCATCTACGGCGTCGCCTGCTCGACCGTGTTCTGCCAGATTGTTTCCACCCTTTGGCTGTTTCTCTACGCGCAGCGGCACATGCCGGCGCTGCGCCTCACGCTTGCCGACCTGCGCTTTGACCCGGGGCTCGGCGGCGTGATTCTGGGCTTCGCCTGGGCGGCGGCGCTGCAGCAGGCGGTCGTGATGCTCGGGCGCTTCCTCGTGCAGGGCATGCTGACGCCGCTGGGCGACGACGCCGTGACCGGGTACAACATGAGCATGCGCGTCGAGCAGTTTCTGTTCTGCTTCTCGCAGGGTATCAGCGCGTCCATGGTCGTGGGCGTGTCCCAGAACCTCGGCCACGGGAACCACGCGCGCGTGCGCAGGTTCTACTACACCGGCGTCGCCGTCGAGCTCGCGCTCATCGCCGTGCTCAGCGTGCCGCTGCGCCTGTTTGCGCCGCAGATTATCTCTCTGTTCTCAACCAATGCCGGCGTCGTTGCGGCGGGGGCGCGCTACACGGGCACAATGTCGTTCATTTACGTGTTCGCCTTCCTCGGCGAGGTGATTCAGGGCTTCTTCCGCGGCATCGGCAGACTGCGGCTGACGATGCTTGCCTCGCTGCTGCAGGTGCTGCTGCGCGTGGTGCTGTCGTATTTCTTCATCCCGAGACTGGGCATCTATGGCATCTGTCTCGCCGTTTCCTCCGGCTGGGTCCTGCTCGTCGCCATCGAGGGCAGCTACAGCCTGCGCAGGGCGCGGCAGATGGGGTAAACCGGGCGGAACCTGCCGGAAAGCGCCGGGCGGGACAGGACGCCGCACCGGCGAAATTGCGCAGAACCTGATTGAATTTGTAAAATTCGACATGGAAACGGGCGCGGAGCGGGCGGATTTGTTGGAGGTTGACGGTTGACTTTACCGCGGTAAAGCGTTATCATACAGAAAAACGCGAAAGGAGTACGGCAGATGACGACAGCGATGTACAACAAGTTTTTCGGCTTTACGAGCGGCTATTTCTTTAGCCGTCCATTTGTCGTACCCAAATTGGATTTGTAAGCCGAAGCAGAGTGTATCCGGAATGCAGCGCGGCCTCGTCCATTTGGGCGGGGTCGTTTTTTTGCGTCTTCTCTCCGATGGGCCCGTCGGAGCGGCAGATAAATCATCAACAAAGGAAAAGACATCAAAGGAGTTACCACCATGAAAAAAGCACTGTCTCTTGTCCTGGCACTGGTTCTGTGCCTCGCCCTTGCCGCCTGCGGCGGCTCGTCCACAACATCCACCGCGTCCACGTCCTCCACCGCGTCCACCGACGCCGCCCCCGCCGCCGAAACGGCGGGCGAGAGCACGGACGCCGCGCCCGCCGCCGAAAGCGAGGCGGCTGTGACCTACACCGTCGGCATCTGCCAGCTCATGCAGCACGACGCGCTGGACGCCGCGACGCAGGGCTTCCGCGACGCGCTGACCGAGGCGCTCGGTGACGCCGTCGTCTTCGACGAGCAGAACGCCCAGGGCGACTCCGCCACCTGCTCCACCATCGTGACGGGCTTCGTCGCCAACGACTATGACCTCATCATGGCGAACGCCACGCCCGCACTGCAGGCGGCGGTCTCCGCCACGACGGAGATTCCCGTTCTCGGCACCTCCGTGACCGACTACGGCGCGGCGCTGGACATGACGCTTGCCGCCGACGGCAGCACCGGCATCAACGTCGCCGGGTCTTCGGACGGACTGCCGGGTCAGCTCTACGTGGACCTGCTGCTCGAGCTCGTGCCCGAGGCGAAGAACGTCTCCATCCTCTACTGCTCCGCCGAGGCGAACTCCGTGGTGCAGGCGGATGACTTCATCGCCAGCATGCAGGCGACCGCGCCGGACGTGAACTGCACGGTCTACACCTTCTCCGACTCCAACGACATCCAGATGGTCGTCACCTCCGCCGTGGAGAACTGCGACGCGCTCTACATCCCCACGGACAACCAGGCGGCGTCCAATATGACCATCGTGCAGAACGTCTGCGCGCCCGCCGCTGTTCCCGTCATCTGCGGCGAGGAGAACATGTGCGCCAACGGCGGCCTTGCCACCGTGTCCATCAGCTACTACAACATCGGCTACGTCTGCGGTCAGCAGGCGGTGGAGATTCTGCGCGACGGCGCGGACGTCAGCGCCATGCCGATTGCCTACGCCAGCGACCCCGTGAAGGAGTACAACGCCGACTATGCCGCCGCCATCGGCTTCACCATGCCGGACGGTTACCAGACCATCGGCGGCTGAGGCGAAAGAGGACACAGTCATGCTCGCTTACTTCTCATCCCTCAATCCCGCGGCGCTCCTGCGCGCCTGCCCCGGCGGCATCGCGCAGGGGCTGGTGTGGGGCGTGATGGCGCTGGGCGTCTACTGGACGTTTCGCATCCTGGACCTCGCTGACCTGAGCGTGGACGGCTCGTTCGCCACGGGCGGCGCGGTGAGCATCATGCTGATTCTCAACGGCTGGAACCCGGAGCTCTCCCTGCTCGTCGCTCTGGCGGCGGGGCTGCTGGCGGGCTTCGTGACCGGCATACTGCACACCAAGCTGGGCATCCCCGCGATTCTTGCCGGGATTCTGACGCAGATTTCGCTCTATTCCATCAACCTCAACATCATGGGCAAAGCGAACCAGGCCATCAACGTCAACGCCGTCACGCTGCGCATCACCTCCAACGCGAACCTGCTGTGGCGGACCATCGGCATCATGGCGGTGGTGTGCGTGCTGCTGCCGCTGCTGCTCTACTGCTACCTCGGCACCGAAACCGGTTGCGCGTTCCGCGCCACCGGCAACAACGCCGCCATGAGCCGCGCGCTGGGCATCAACACCGACCGCATGACCATCGTCGGGCTGGCGCTGTCCAACGGCCTTGTGGCGCTCTCCGGCGGGATGCTCGCCCAGTATCAGGGCTTTGCGGACGTGAACATGGGGCGCGGCGCCATCGTGATTGGCCTTGCCGCGGTCATCATCGGCGAGGTGCTCGGCGAGCTGCTGGTCGGCAGGCGGATGAACTATTACCTGCGCCTCCTGTTCACGGTGGTCGGCGGCGTGGTCTACTATCTGGTCTACGTGTTCGTGCTGTGGCTCAAATTCCCCGCCAACGACATGAAGCTGCTCACCGCCATTGTGGTCGCGCTGTTCCTTGCCGTGCCCTATCTGCAGAGCAAGCGGAAAAACTCGTTCCACCACGCGGGCGCTCTGGCGAAGAAGGAAGGGGGCGAAGCCTGATGCTGCGCGTCGAACATATTTCCAAGACCTTTCACCCCGGCACCATCAACGAGAAGAAGGCGCTCGACAGGCTGAGCCTGCACCTTGCCCCCGGCGAGTTCGTGACGGTCATCGGCGGTAACGGCGCGGGGAAATCGACCATGCTCAACGCCATTGCGGGCACCTGGCCGGTGGACGAGGGGCGCATCACCATCGACGGCGTGGACGTGACCGCGCTGCCGGATTTCCGGCGCGCGCCGTACATCGGCCGCGTGTTTCAGGACCCGATGCTCGGCACCGCGCCCGACATGTGGCTGGAGGAGAACCTTGCGCTGGCGCTGCGGCGCGGACAGCCGCGCGGGCTCCGCTGGGGCATCTCGAAGGCGGAGCGCGCGGAGTACCGCGAGCGCCTGGCGTCGCTGGGCCTGGGACTGGAGGAGCGCATGACCACGAAGGTCGGGCTGCTCTCCGGCGGGCAGCGGCAGGCGGTGACGCTGCTGATGGCGGCGCTGCGCCGGCCAAAACTGCTCCTGCTCGACGAGCACACGGCGGCGCTGGACCCCGCCACCGCCGCCAAGGTGCTGGAGCTGTCCGACCGGATGATTGCCGAAAACAAGCTCACCGCCCTGATGATTACGCACAACATGACCGACGCCATCCGGCACGGAAACCGCCTGATTATGATGAATCAGGGGAAGATTATCCTTGACATTGCGGGTGAGGAGAAAGCCCACCTGACCAAGCGCGACCTGCTGGACCGCTTTGCCGCGGTCTCCGGCGTGCAGGAGGAGACCGACGCCGTGCTCCTGTCCTGAGCGCCGCGCCCCGCGCGCACAACGAACAACACCCTGCCCCGGACCGGGCTTTGCCGGTCAGGGCAGGGTGTGTTGTTAAGAGAGGGATTCATACTGATTTCAAATCAAAATGATTGATTTGAAATCGCGCGTGCTTCGCACGCTCATGCCGCGCAGAGCGCGTCATGTCGTCTCATGCGATACCTACGCGCCTGCGGCGCTATCAAAATGCTTTTCAAGCATTTTGA